>CAZACO010000191.1:0-7236 GCA_964483185.1 uncultured Desulfobacteraceae bacterium | reverse complement strand
GTGCTCTGCGTCGGATCGGACCGGTGCAGCCTGGAGACCCAGTCGTCCCTCAAGCGGATGTGCCGGCAGTTGGGTTGGCCCGATCCCCGGTTCTTCATGGAGCCCGGTGTTCAGAAAAGGGTCAAAACGGCCGTGAGCAGGCTGGATGAGCGGCTGGCCGTTTCCATGCGCGGAATGGAAGATGCGGACTTTATTTTGGCCCTCGGCGTGGACCCTGTCAATGAGGCCCCCATGCTGGCCCTGGCCATGCGACAGGCCTGGCGGAAGGGCGCTGACGTGGCGGTAGTGGACCCAAGGCCCGTCTTTCTCCCCTTTTCATTCTCCCATCTGGCGGCGATCCCGGACGATATCGATCGTTGCGCCGGTGCGATCGTCCGGCACGCCCTCGACCGAAGCGGAGCGGGGAGTCTCAGCAGGAAAGGAGCGGGTTTCTATGAATCCCTCCCTGCCGCCTGCACGTCGAACCCGGATCTAGAGGAGCGCCTCAAGGATCTCGGCCAAAGGCTCGGGAACAGCAAGAGACCCGTGGTGGTCTGCGGCACGGACATGGTCAGAGCGACGACGCCCGGCCTGGCCGCGGATCTTGCCGGGCTTCTTCATGAAGAGGCTGAAGGTGCAGGTCTTTTCTATGTTCTGCCCGGGCCCAATGCCTTTGGCGCCGGGCTCTTGTCTCCCACACAAGATCAGGAATCGGTGCTGGAAACCCTGGAGTCCGGAAGGGTCGATGCCCTGGTCCTCGTGGAGCAGAATCCCTTCTGGTCATACCCGGATGAGCAACGACTCGATCTGGCCTTAAACAGGGTGGGCCTTCTTCTCGTTCTCGATTATCTTCCTTCGGCCTCTGCCAAAAGAGCCCACGGGGTTCTGCCCACGACCCCCCATTTTGAGCGTACGTCTGGAAGTTTCGTGAATCAAGAAGGAAGACTTCAGAAAGTACTCCCAGTCCACCGTGGAGGAACGCCCATCTCCCAGATCAGCGGGGGGCAACACCCGCCCAGAACATTCCTGGACCATATACCCGGCGGAGACCCAAAGGCGGCCCATGAGGTACTGGCGGAACTCTATGCAGCCATCTCGGGTGAGGAGGAAGGGGCGCTTTTGAAGGATCTCTGGGGATGGCTGGCCGGGGAACATCCGGTTTTCAAAAACCTTTTTTCCTCACAGGATGGGATTCGCCTGGTTCCCCATAGGGTTCCGGAAGATGATATTTTCTCCTGGAAGAATACAGAAGCGCAACCCCGAAAGGGGGGATCGGAAATTCTGCTCACCGATTGGACCTTCGGGACGGAAGAGCTGTCCGCTTATTCCCGTCCTGCCAGGAAAGGGGAGGCAATCCCGACGCTATCGATGCATCCTGACGATGCCGCCCGGTTGAACCTGGTCGATCGAGACAGGGTCGCCCTTCACCTGGATGGAGGGGAACTGGTTTTGGAACTCTGCATCCGATCCAACATGGCGCCGGGTGTGGTCATACTCCCCAGGCATCGTCAGGTGGAATGGCGGAAGTTGAAACAGTGGCCGGCGTTCCTGCCGGATGATCGCATCCGTAAGCTATAGGGCGAATAATGGATTTCTTGCTTGGAATCATCCTGTTGGTTTTAAAGCTCGGTTTCGTTCTGGTAGGTCTCCTGCTGGTGGCCGGCTGGCTTACTTTTGGGGAACGCAGACTCCTGGGATGGATCCAGCTCCGGCTGGGTCCCAACCGTGCCGGCCCGGGCGGCCTTTTACAGCCCGTTGCGGATATCGTCAAACTCCTGACCAAGGAAGATCTCGTGCCCCGGGGAGCAGACCGCCTCATTTTCCTCTATGCACCCGCCGTGGTTTCAGTGACGGCCTTTCTCATCTTTGCGGTGGTGCCCTTCGGGAACAGCTGGACTCTTTTTGGAAGGCGATTTCCTTTGGTCATCACGGATCTCAACGTGGGATTGCTTTTCGCGCTGGCCCTCTCTTCCCTCAGTGTCTACGGGGTTGCACTCGGCGGCTGGGCGTCCAACTCCAAGTTCAGCCTCTTGGGAGGAGTCCGCAGCGCGGCCCAGATGATCAGCTACGAACTCCCCATGGGTCTCGCCCTTGTTCCCGTTGTCATGCTGGCCCGATCCTTCAGTCTGGTGGACATCGTAGAGGCCCAGGCCGGGTATCCCTTCATCCTGATACAGCCGGTTGCCTTTCTCATCTTTTTTATCAGCGCCCTGGCCGAAGTGAAACGCATTCCCTTTGACCTGCCCGAGGCGGAAAACGAACTGGTGGCCGGCTACCACACAGAGTACAGCGGCATGCGCTTCGGTCTCTATTTTCTCGGAGAGTATGTCGCAATGGTTGTCCTGGGCGCCCTGGCGACGGTCTTTTTTCTGGGCGGGTGGCAGGGTCCGGTTCTCCCTTCCATGGTGTGGTTTTTCGGAAAGGTCATCGCCATCGTCTTTGTGCTGGTGTGGATGCGGGCCACGCTCCCGAGGTTGAGGTACGATCAACTCATGCACCTGGGATGGAAGGTCCTGATGCCGGTGGCCCTTTTGAACATCGTGGCAACAGGGGCGATTCTCTTATTCATCAGGGGTTGATCCCCCGTAACGGGATATGGAATGGTCAACAAAAAAGCGGGTTATATCAAAGAGACCCTGGAGATCTTCAGCGGGCTTGCCAAAGGGTTGAAGACCACCCTGGTCCATCTGTTCCGCAGAAAAGTGACCGAGGAGTACCCTGAATACAAGCGGCCCTTGCCCGAGCGGACCCGGGCCAGGATCATCCTCACCCGCGACCCGGACGGCGAGGAACGCTGTGTGGCCTGTTATCTCTGTGCCGCCGCCTGCCCGGTGAGTTGCATCAGCATGGAGGGTGCCGGGCGGGCGGACGGGCGACGCTGGGCAATCTGGTTTCGCATCAATTTCGCGCGGTGTATCTATTGCGGGCTGTGCGAGGAAGCCTGCCCTACCCTGGCCATACAGCTGACACCCCGGTTCGAATTCTGCGATAACGATATTCTCAAGCTGGTGGCGGAGAAAGAAGACCTTCTGGTGGATCACGGCGGAAAAAACAGCGATTATAATTTTTACCGCCATGCGGGCGTGGCCATGGTGGGAGAGAAAGGCGCCCATATCAACGAAGACGAGCCGGTGAATGTGAAGAGTAATCTTCCTTGATGAATTCGTAAAAAGTCAAAATCTCGCGCAAAGCCGCAAAGCTCGCAAAGATAAATTCAGGCAGGAGCATTAAACCGTGACATTCTATGGCATCATCTTCTATCTCCTGGCGATCCTTCTGCTGGTCTCAACGGCCCTGGCAATTTCCCGCAGCCGGTTGGTGCATACGGTCGTTTACCTGATCCTCTCATTTTTTGCCACCGCCCTCCTCTTCTATCTGCTGGGCGCCCCCTTTCTCGCTGCCGCGGAGGTGATTGTCTACGCAGGTGCCATCATGGTCATGTTTCTTTTCATCATCATGACCCTGCGGTTAGAGGAAAAACAACCAAAAGAAGAATCTTCTTTTCGAGCATGGGTTCCGGCCATCCTTCTGGCCGGCATCTCGCTGGTTCTCCTGACCCTGCTCGTCTGGGCGGGACCGGATCATCGGCTTTCCTTGAAACCGGCCATGGCCTCCCCCCGGGAATTCGGGGCCTACATCTTCCGCGAATTCTGGTTTTCCGTGGAATTAACCTCGTTCCTCCTCTTCGTGGCGCTGGTGGGGGCACTCTATCTGGGGAGAAAAAAGGGAAGAGGGGAAAAGATAACCGATTCTGATGAGGTGACATCATGATGGTCCCTTACGGCCATGTCCTCATTTTAGCCGGAATCCTGTTTTTTATGGGCGCGGGGTGCGCACTGGTGCGCAGAAACCTGATCATGATCCTCATCGGCGTGGAGATCATGCTGAATGCCGCAGGGATTGCCTTTGTGGGGGCCGCCCTCAGATGGGGCGATCTGGGGGGCCAGGGTTTTGTCCTCTTTATCATGGCCGTGGCCGCTTCGGAGGTGGCCGTCGGCCTTGCATTGATCGTTCATGTGCGCCGGCGCACCGGCTCGGTAAACACCGATACGTACAGCTTGCTGAAAGGATAAGGGGAACCTGATTGAAAGCGATTCTTTTTCTGCTGATTATTTTCCCTCTCACGGGAGCGACGATCAACGGGATCTTCGGCCGACGCCTGCCCAGAAGACTCGTGGAGATCATCGCCTGTGTTGCCCTTTTGTGCAGCCTTTTGATGGCGGCCACCGCCATGATCAGGGTCGGCGGGGAGACCTGCAACGTCACTCTGTTTCACTGGTTCAAAGCGGGAGACCTTTCGGTCACCATGGACATCCATTATGATGCCCTGGCCGCGATCATGGCCCTCATGGTCACCTTTGTCGCCTCCATCATCCACCTCTATTCAGTCTCTTTCATGCGAGAGGACACGGATTACGTCCGCTATTTCTGCTACCTGAACCTCTTCGTCTTCGCCATGCTGGTGATCGCCCTGGCCGACAATTTGATCTTTGTCTACCTTGGATGGGAAGGGGTCGGATTCTGCTCCTATGCCCTGATCGGTTTCTGGTACGGGGACCCGGTGAAGGCCACGGCGGGCAAAAAGGCATTCATCATGACCCGGGTGGGCGACATCGGCTTTGGCGTGGCCGTGGCCTTTCTATTCACGCACTTCGGGACCTTTTCCATCACCCACATCAACCCGCAGGCCTCCTCGTTGAGTTCCGGGATGGCCACGCTTCTCACGTTGCTGTTTCTCTGGGCGGCCATGGGAAAGTCGGCTCAGTTGCCGCTCACCACATGGCTTCCCGACGCCATGGCAGGGCCTACGCCTGTTTCCGCTTTGATCCATGCGGCCACCATGGTCACGGCCGGCGTCTACCTGCTCATGCGTCTGTTTCCGGTCATTCATCAGTCTCCCGCGGGGATGCTGATCATCGCCGGAGTGGGTGCGGCAACCGCTCTTTACGCTTCCCTCTCGGCTCTGGTCCAGCGGGATATCAAGCGGGTGCTGGCCTATTCAACCATCAGCCAGGTGGGGTACATGTTTCTTGCGGTCGGCGCCGGGGACATCGTGGGAGGGATGTTCCACCTGCTCTCCCATGCCTTTTTCAAATCACTCCTCTTCCTGGGCGCCGGGTGCGTGATCCAGGCCCTTGCCGAGGAACACGACATCTTAAAGATGGGCAACCTGGGTAGATACCTTCCCGGCGTCTTCTGGCTCATGCTCGCGGGAGCGCTTTGCCTGAGCGCCTTTCCTATCCTGGGAGGCTATTTCAGCAAGGACCGGATCCTCCTCTCCACGTTCGTGCATCCCGGCGCGAGTTACAAGGTTTTTTGGGCGCTGGGGATGATCGCGGCCTTTCTGACGGCGCTGTACACCTTTCGAATGTTCTTCATCGCCTTTCTGGAAAGACCTGACGGCAGAGAGGCCGGCGACATCCATCCCATCCCCAGATTCATGTTCGTGATCCTGATCCCTCTGGCTGTGCTGGCCCTGGGAGACGGTCTTCTGAACCTCCCCTTCGGGATCGGAAAACGATGGCTGGCCCACTTTCTTTCTTCCGTGCCCGGAGCGGTCGTGGATGTGAGTGCTTCCAGCGGTCTTTTCTTAGGCATGGGAATCCTGAGCGCCTCCTTTGCCCTTTCCGGAATAGCCCTGGCCTGGTTCCTTTACCGAAGGCCCCAAGAGGCAAAGGAACAGGGCTGGCATGCCCTTCTCTTTTCGGCCTTTTACCTGGATGCCGCATACCGGCATCTGTTTATCCGGCCCTACCGGTGGGCCTCAGAGAACCTCTGGCAACGGATGGTCGAGAAGAATCTCGACCAAGGCCTTGAGCGTTTCGGCACCCGTTTTCATTCCACGAGCCTCACGATGAGGCTTTGGACAACGGGCAGGCTGTCTACCTATCTCAAAGCCTTCCTGGTGGGACTGGTGGGACTCCTCTGCCTCTTTGTGGGGAGGGTCGCGCTCTGGTAAAGGAAATGAACAAATGAACGGATTCCCTCTTCTCTCGGCCATCGTTTTCCTCCCCCTCCTGGGCGCGCTTTTCGTCCTGGTCCGGCCGGGGGCTCCCCGGTTATGCCGCATCGTGAGCCTGTTTGTGACCCTCGGCGATCTTGTTCTGGTGCTCCTGCTGCTATTCCCGGGCATGCGAAACGCCGCAGGGCCGTGGTTCCGGGTGGAGGACTACGCCTGGATACCCTCCCTGGGGATTCGTTATATGCTGGCGGCAGACGGCGTGAGCCTGATGCTCCTCCTCCTGACCGCTTTCCTGGGCGTGCTTTCCGTTCTCGTGTCCTGGAAACAGATCGATCAAAAGGTGAGTTCCTATCATTTCTTTCTCCTCTTCACGCTGACCGGGATTCTGGGCGTTTTTTTGGCCACGGATCTCTTTCTCTTCTACTTTTTCTGGGAAATCCAGGTGATTCCCATGTTCTTCCTGATCGGGATCTGGGGGCATGAACGGCGGAGGCAGACGGCCATGAAGTTCATCCTTTTCACCATGACCGGCAGTCTCTTCATGCTGATTGCCATCATCGGACTGTACGTCATTCATGGCCGTCAGACCGGAACCTACACCTTCGCCCTCCCCCACTTGCTCGGGACATCCCTTTCCGTGGGTGTTCAGGGGTGGCTGTATGCCGCCTTCATGCTCTCGTTCGGCATCAAAATCCCTATCGTACCGTTGCACACCTGGCTCCCGGATGCCCACACCCAGGCGCCCACGGCAGGGAGCGTCATTCTGGCCGGTCTCCTCCTGAAGACCGGGGCCTACGGGGTTTTCCGCTTCGCTTTTCCCCTCTTCCCCGCGGCGTTCAAGGCTTCCGTGCCTGTACTGACGATCCTGGGACTGGTCGCACTGTTCTACGCCTCGTGGATTGCCCTTTCCCAAATCGACATGAAACGTCTGGTCGCCTATTCAAGTATCGGTCATATGGGTCTCGTGGTGCTTGGACTTGCCGTCTTCAATTCCATCACCCTCAGTGGATCGCTGCTCCAGATGGTCAATCACGGGATCTCCACCTCCGGCCTCTTTGTTCTCGTGGGCATGCTCACTGAGCGAATTCATTCCAGACAATTCAGAGACGTTGGAGGTCTATGGAAAAAGATGCCGGTGTTCAGTGCATTTTTCCTCTTTTTTTCCATGGCGGCGCTCGGATTGCCGGGGCTGAATAATTTTGTGGGGGAAATTCTCATATTGATCGGCACATACAAGGGAAACCCGGTGGCCGCGGCCTTCGGGTTTGCCGGCCTGCTTTTCAGCGTTATTTACG
>CAZACO010000190.1:2583-7258 GCA_964483185.1 uncultured Desulfobacteraceae bacterium | reverse complement strand
CTCTCCTCAGCAGGGAGATGGATCTTTTCTTCACCTCGGGTGATAATACGGTGTCATCGGCCCAGAAATCGATCGCCCACACCTTGATAAAGGAGAAGATCCCCTACTTTACCAATAACCCGTCCGACGTTGAATCGGGGGCGTTCGTCTCCATAGGCGCTGATTTTTATGAGGTGGGACAGGAAACCGCACGGATGGCGGGCCGTGTGATAAACGGTGAGGCGCCCGGCCATATCCCTATAAAGGATTTCGCCCCCGAAAAAATCTACATAAACGCCGCCCTCGCCGGGCAATTCGGGATTGAATTGCCCCGGGGATTTCTGGAGCGGGCGTCACGGGTAAAGAGATAACAATGATACAGATAACCGATCTTCACAAGAGATTCAACGCCGGGACCGTCAGCGAGGTCTATGCCATAAAAGGGGTAACCCTCCATGTAAAGGAGGGTGATTTTGTCACCATCATCGGCACCAACGGTTCCGGGAAATCGACCCTCTTAAATGCAGTGGCAGGCTCGTTCCTCCCTGATTCGGGCAGGATCACCGTGGAAGGGAAAGAGGTCACCTTTAAGAAGGATTTCGAGAGGGCAAAATATATCTCCCGTGTCTTCCAGAATCCCTATACGGGAACCGCCCCGGACATGACCATTGCCGAAAATCTCCTGATGGCCACCCTGAGGGGCCAAAGGCATTATCCGAGGATCAGCCTCAACAAGGAGCTTTTGGCTCGCCTTCAAAAAGAGGTGGCCCTCCTGGAGATGCAGCTTGAGGCTCGCCTGGACGACGTGATCGGGACCCTTTCAGGAGGGCAGCGCCAGGCCCTGACCCTCCTCATGGCGGTGATCAGGCGTCCGAAGGTGCTGCTTTTAGATGAACACACAGCGGCCCTCGATCCCAAATCGAGCGCACAGGTCATTGAATTGACCAGGAGATTTATTGACGAGGGTAGACTGACCGCCCTCATGGTGACCCACAGCATGCACCAGGCCCTTGAACTGGGCACCCGTACCGTGATGATGCACCAGGGGACGATCATCGATGACATCCCTGAAAAGGAGAAGCAACGCCTTACCGTAGCTGATCTGTTGGACAAATTTGCCGATCTTCGCAAGCGTGAAAAGCTGACGGACGATATCGTGGAACAGTTGCGGCGTGAATACCTGTAGGATTGACGATTGATGATTGTCGATTGATAACGGATAATTCAAAACAATCAGGCAGATTGAATATTGTAGCTGCTCTCATCCTTCAGCAGCCGTGCATATGCATACCTGCCCCCGTAAAGGTCAGACGGTTTGGTATCTTTCAAGCTCCTTTTCAACCTCTTCTATCTCCTCTTCAAGGGCCTCGATGACCATGATCTGATGGGGCCTGACCGAATGGGCCGGGAGGGCTGCCTCCCGGTCTTTGAGATCCGCCCGAAGTTTCTGGAGCCTTTTGGTCAGTTTTTCCTTTTCCTCCCGGAGTTCCACTTCCGCCCTCCTCACTTCTTCAACAAAGCGTTTCACCTTTAGAAAATCCTTTTGAAACCGGACCGGATTCCCTTCCTCCACTACCCTGTTTGTCTGGGTGCAGCTGTCGGCCCCCGCGGGCCGCACCGCCATGACGGCGTCATGGACATTGTCGGGAGACAAACCCCCTGCCAGAATGACGGGAATTCGGCTCTCCTGCACCAGGGCCCGGGCCATTTCCCGATCGGTCGTTTCACCGGTAATGCCGATGTATCCCTCCTCTGGGGCGTTGCTTACCCACGTGTCTATCAGGAAGATATCGCTTGAACCGTGAAGCATTCGGGCAATCTCGAGGGAGGGGAAGTCCGGGGCCGCGCCTTCCCTGGGTATGGGAATGGACCGGATGATCCCCACCTCGGGGAATTTTGCCTTGAGCGCGGACTGAAATTGGATGAATTTCTCTACGTCTGCCGGGTTCCCGTCTCCGTCCGTAAGGCTGTCGCAGAAATGGAGGTAATCGGGCCTGTAGTAGTCGATGACCCGGTAGGTGGTGTCGCTCTCGTGGAAGAGGGGGATCAGGCTGCTCTTGACCCCGGACCCCTCGGATAACCGGACGGTCTCCCTCAAGAGGGGAACGCGCCATTCATCGAGGCTCGGGACAACACTCCCGATATGGTTTACACCCAGTTCAATGCACCTTTCCGCCTCCTGCGGTGTCTGGATCTCGTATATTTGAATGATCATGGGTCTCCTGTCTCTAATCTCGTAAGGGCTTTCTCATAAGATTTGACGTTCGCCAATATAAAGAAGAGAGATTAAAAATGCAAAAGAATAAGGGGAAGGTTCTCACGGGCTATCACCTCAAAGACGGCCCTACCCTCTCCTGGCAGGATCTTTTGTCCTATCGGGAGGCAAATCTTCATTCCTTTCTTTGTAACCGGTTTAGCCGACTTTCTTGTGGCGGGCGTGTCCGCCTTGTTTCATGGCGAATTTCCTGTCGCTTTTGTCTCGTTTTTTGCATTAAAATATCATAACCTGCCCGGCAGCGCTGTCGGATAATATTCTGTGTAAGGGATCAGACGGGAGAAAAAATGTTTCAGGAGCTTGAAGGGATGAACACCCGTCCAAAGCCGTTTGAGTTCTATACGGCAAGCGACCTGTGGACGGATGAGCATACGTCAGCGCAAATGCTCTCTTTCCACCTGAACGAAAAAATCGATGTTTCGTCCCGTAATGCCGCCTTTGTCGATCGCTCCGTGCAATGGATAGCTACTCGTTTCAACATCGCATCCGGGACAACAATTGCCGACTTCGGCTGCGGTCCGGGACTGTATGCGACGAGGCTGGCACAAAGACAGGCGGATGTAACCGGGATAGACTTTTCTAAGAGATCGATACAATACGCACAGGACGTCGCAGCGAGGGAGGATCTGTCAGTTAAGTATGTAAATCAGAATTATCTGGAATTTGAAACAAATGATCGATTCGACCTCATATTGATGATTATGTGCGATTTCTGTGCCCTCAGTCCCGGCCAAAGGGAACGGATGCTTAATAAGTTTCGTGCATTCCTGAAGCCCGGCGGATATGTTGTCCTGGATGTGTATTCGCTGAACGCCTTTGACAAACGGGAAGAATTGGCAATGTACGAACCCAATCTTCTCAACGGGTTCTGGTCAGCGAACACGTACTATGGCTTCCTGAATACCTTCAGGTACGAGAGAGAGAAAGTGGTCTTGGATAAATATACCATTGTCGAATCTGATCGCATAAGAACCGTCTATAACTGGTTGCAGTATTTCAGGCCTGAAGAACTTGAGAGGGAGTTTGTGGCGTGCGGGTTCACTATTGAGGCGCTTTATTCGGATGTTGCAGGAACTCCATTCAACGTGCACTCCGATGAATTTGGAGTCGTTGCCAAGACGGCATAGCAGGTGGGGAATATTCGTCTAAAAAGGAGTCATGAATGGGCAGTGAGGTCGAGATGGGAAAGGCCGACACAACTGAAGGAACAGGGCATCGACACAGGGGAAAATTTACAGAAGGCCTGGTAGACAATGAAGTGATACTGAAAGCACTCAATATCAAGGCAGGACAAACGATACTTGATGCGGGTTGCGGCAATGGGTATATGTCCAAGCTGTTTTCAAAAGAGATTACCGAATCCGGGAAGGTGTATGCACTCGACCCGGATAAACATTTTATAAAAGTTCTCAAAAATGAAACTCAAGGAACCAATATTGAGACAATAGAAGGGGATATAACGAGACCAACACAACTGGATGAGTCATCTGTAGACCTTATCTATCTTTCAACAGTGATACACGGATTTTCGAAGAATCAAATGCAGGGCCTTTTTAAGGAGGTAAAGCGCCTTCTTAAACCGGACGCAACATTAGCAATCGTTGAAATAGAAAAGAAAGAGACACCATTTGGTCCTCCTTTGGAATCAAGATATTCCCCGGAAGAACTGAAGAAAATAATCCCGCTGGTTCCTGTAAATACGGTGCAGGTGGGAGAACACTTCTATATGCAGGTTTTCCAAAAAAAAAGAAAGTCAGCCATGATTCTATGATAACCCTGACAGGCCACCCTGACAGGCAACAAATGCTGCTATCACAATGTCATGCACCTGATTTCAAAAGCCTTGCGACTTTTTTCCAGGTGATGCCCGCGTCGATTATATCCGCCTTACCCAAGCGGTAGGACATAAAGGAGGAAAACCGCATCTTGAATACCAAGAATTCAACCAAAGAGGGATTTGTCGCGTTCCACGGGTATAAAACCCTGGTCATGAGCGGTCGCCACGACGAGGCGACACCTGCCGTTACCGAGCTGGTGCATCGCGGTATCCCCGGCTCCGAACGGGTCATCTTCGAGAACAGCTCGCACATGCCTCACCTTGAAGAGACGCAGAGATGCATCGAGGTGTTGAACGATTTTCTCGATCATGTTGAAGCGCATACGTAACCCTCGAAGTGAGTAGCGGGCTAACCCTGGATGCCTGCATCTATTGACCGGTCAATCGCACAGCCAGAAATTTTCCTTGACTTAGCCTTAATTTTCAATATTATTCTTTATAGTCAACCCGTGAACCTAACAACCTGAATTATAACCGTCCTTCGCAACGAACAACCTCTGAATCTTGAACCCAGAACCCTAGACCTTGTGCCTTGCACCTAATTACATAGCGGTCCCCCATGGAGCCCATGTTAAACCGTGCCC
>CAZACO010000190.1:0-2483 GCA_964483185.1 uncultured Desulfobacteraceae bacterium | reverse complement strand
GCCTTGCACCTAATTACATAGCGGTCCCCCATGGAGCCCATGTTAAACCGTGCCCACTCATCTCCTGGCAGAAGACTTTTTGTCCTGTCGGGAGGAAAACGTTCACCACAAGTCAAGGATTTTAAAAGGCAAAAGCCGCCAACCCAAAACCCCTTTTATTTCACATGCGATCTTATACAGCTCTCCTGATACCATTCATAGGCGGAGTTATACAGTTAGCATTTGGGCGAAAAATGCGAAAAAGATCTTTCGATTTTTCAGAGCCTGAAATATAGCCAGAAACTGCTCAATCACTGATTTGCTGAACGGAGATGATTTATTTTAAAATGCCTGAAGACCATGAATACGATAATTAAAGGATCCATAGGGAAATTTCTTAACAGTTTTTACAGCGAGGATCTCACTCCTGAAGAAAAACGCCGAGTTGCCTTACTCGTGGCACTTTCCACCAGCGGGTCTTTTCTCATTATATTTTTCAGTATCATCGCTTTGTTGGGAAACAAACCTCTCATATTCATCTTTAACACGACTACAGCAGCTATCCTACTGCTGAACCTGATTCACCTGCGAATACGAAAAAGGTACCGATTTAATATTTCTGTAGGCGTTTTCTTCGTATCGATTTTCTTTATGCTCCTCTACATTACAGGCGGGATTGATAGGATTGCCTATATCTGGTATTTTATTTACCCCCTAATCGCTTTTTATCTTCTGGGCTCAACCAAAGGTAGCATTGCAACGCTTCTGATGACCATCCCGGTACTGACCCTGATTATCATAGATCCCAAGAATCACTTTTTTGCTGATTATAACGTCACTTTTGAATTAAGGTTCCTGGCATCCTATGTTATTGTCGGTTTTTTCGCCTATCTTTCTGAAAAAACAAGAGAAAACAATCAAGAGGAATTAATCATCATCAACCAGAATCTGGAAGAAATCATTAGAGATCGAACTTCGGAATTAACGACGACCAATGAACGACTTATGAGAGAAATTGAAGAAAGACAAAAAGCTGATAAAGCCATGCGATTGTCTCAAGAAAGTATGATGACTGTATTGGACAGCATAGACGCTACCATCTATGTGGCCGATATGGACACATATGAAATTCTGTTTATGAATAAATCCATGAAAGAAGCCGTCGGTAGGGATATGACCGGTGAAATGTGCTGGAGTGTCTTTCTTAACGAATCAGGTCCCTGCAGGCACTGCACAAATGACAAATTGATAGATCGTCAAAACAAGCCTACAGATGCGTATGTTTATCAAGATCAGGATCCTGTTACCAAAAAATGGCATATCAAATATGATCGAGCTATAAAATGGATTGATGGTCGTTTGGTTAAGATTCAAATAGCGACGGACCTTACAGAATACAAGAAGATGGAGGAAGAGCTTCATAAATCGCAAAAGCTGGAAGCTTTAGGGACGTTGGCCGGAGGCGTTGCTCATGATTTGAACAACATTCTTTCAGGCATCGTAAGCTATCCGGAATTATTGCTGTTGGATTTACCTGAAGACAGTCAGATGCGAAAGCCGCTTACTACGATAAGAAATTCGGGCATCAAAGCCTTTGAAATTGTTCAAGACTTAATGTTACTTGCCCGCAGGGGGGTAGCAACCTTCGAAGTAGTCGACTTACAGGAAATCCTTAATGAATATTTAAACAGCCCTCAACACAGTGAGATGATTTCATTTCACCCCCATGTCGAGCTTGTATCAGAGGTTGATGACAATCTGATGAATATTAAGGGTTCGTCTACCCACCTGTTCAAGGCAATGATGAATATCATCTCCAATGCTGCAGAGGCGATGCCCCTGGGTGGAAAAATCACAATTGCCTTGAAAAACCAATATATTGATACAAAGATAAGTCGAATTGGACAGATCGATGAGGGAGAATATATCGTATTATCTGTCAAAGACACGGGTTCAGGTATCTCAGAAGCGGATATCGAACATGTTTTTGAGCCGTTTTATACCAAAAAGGTGATGGGGAGAAGCGGTACAGGGCTGGGGATGTCTATTGTTTCAACAGTGGTAAAAGATCATAACGGCCATATCGACATAGACAGTGAGGTTGGAAAAGGTACGCATATTAAGATCTATTTTCCGATAACACGGGAAACAGCTAAGGAAATCAATCCTGAAACAAGCCTGGAGGATTTGAAAGGAGCGGGTGAGAAAATCCTTGTGGTTGATGATGTTTCCGAGCAGCGTGAGATCGCGTCAAGAATTCTCGACAGACTGGGTTACCAGGTAGACACGGTTTCCAGCGGAGAACAGGCTATTGAGTATTTAAAACTGCATTCGGTTGATTTGCTTATTCTGGATATGATTATGGACGGGGGTATTGATGGTTTAGAAACCTATCGACAATGTCTTAAAATACGGCCTCATCAAAAAGCTATTATCGCCAGCGGATATTCCGAGTCGGAAAGAGTCAAGAATACTCAGAAGTTAGGCGCTGGGGCGTACATCCG
>CAZACO010000189.1:0-7275 GCA_964483185.1 uncultured Desulfobacteraceae bacterium | reverse complement strand
TTTCACCGTGCCAGCGAATGGGTCTTCGAACCAGGAGTCATCAACCGGCACCACGTCCATATGTGCATAGAATGTGCTGCGCGGCTTGCCGTTCTTAAGCACACCGACCAGGTTGATTCGCTCCCCCGAAAGAGGTTCCGGGATCAGCCGATATTTTTCCTCGGGGACCGCAACCCGTCGTGTTTCAAAACCGAACCGGTTCAGTTCGGCTTCGAGGATGTTCACAAGTTTTCCGTAATTTTCTCCGGGCGGGATCGTCGTATCTACACCAATGATTGTACTGAGGAGATCGATGAGGTAACCTCTCTCCTGTTCAACTCTCAAAAAGGCCTCGGTGAAGTCCATTAATAGTCTCTCTTTTGGTCCGATCCTTTTTAGGGTTTATCTCCATGAAAATGATATCGCCTATGAGATTGATCGTGGGAGTAAGGCTCGAAAAGACACAGCAGCACCCAATTTGATGAATGGTATCCGAAAGTGCCTCATCAGGGAGAATCAGAAAGACCTTACTGTGAGACGGCTTCTTTGACATCCATAAGAATGTTCGTCACCTCTGTGGTCTTCACTTCTCCTCCGCTCGTCACGTGCGCCCCTGCATTGAGAAGAATTGCGTAATAATAGCCCTCCCAGCAGCACATGATGGTGTTGTAACCAAAATTTGCCCCCGAATGGCCGATGAAGAGACCGTTTTGCTGCACAATGATTCCGAGACCGTAAGAGCTCGGTGTGCCTGAGCTGTAATCATTCACTTCGGGCGGCGTGAGCATCTGCTCCTTGAGCCCGGGGCTGATGAGTTCCCCCGTTGCGATGGCCTTCATGAACCGCAGGAGGTCTTTTGCCGTCGAAGCAATAGATCCAGCTCCCAGATCCCAGGACATATTCTGAATGCTGTAGTCCCTCCATGATGTATGGTCAGAGCATAGGCCAGGTTCTTTTCCGGCCGGTATGTCGTACTCGTGCGCGTAGGGAGAGGGCATCGTGGTTTCATAGTCTCCAGGAACGCTTGTCCCGGTGAGGCCCAGCCTTGTGATGATCAAATCGGTGATAAGCTCCTTATATGTCTGCCCTGTCACCTCCTGCGCTATCATCGCGAGTATCGTAAAGTTTGTGTTGGTATAGTTATAGTACTCTCCCGGTTCGAACAGGACACCCCCCTCTCCGAGCGCATTCGACATGGCGATGAGTTCCTCAGGCGTGTACTAGATGGTGAGATCGCCGCACAGAGTTTCTTCTGCCAGCGGTAGATAATTCTCATGGTCGTAAAGGCCGCTTGTCATATTCAAAAGATTCCGGATCGTAATGATGGTGCTGTTAGGCACAAGACCCGGAAAAAAGTCTTCAATGGTCTGATCCAGGGTGAGAATTCCCTCATCCACCAGCATGAGGATCATGATTGCAGTAAAAGGTTTGCTGATACTTGCGATCCGACTGTGCGTGTCTGTCGTCATGGCGGTCTTGCTAACCCACGAGTGCTGGTCGAGACTGGCGATGCTGACCGCCTCGGCCATTCCCGTGGCAGTTGTGAATGTGGCGCTGTCCTCAACACGCGCGATTCCCAGAACGCCACCGGGAAACCCATTTTCACTGACGGACGTCTTGAAGGCCTCGGCCACCCGCCGCTGAAAATCCGCAGGGAAACCCGGATTCGAATCGCTACTAGACCCGCTGCAACCGGCGAAACATAACCCCAGCAGGCCGATCACCAAAGCGACATGACCACCCCCCTTTTTCAATTGCGATGAAGCCATATTACTCTCTCCAGGTGATATTCTATATGCGCCAGTTCTTTACGGAATTTCAAAAATATTCCCAAGATGCTACTTGAAAAATACGTGATGCCGCAGCATTCCCTCTCACGGCCAAATTTTTCGGCATCCTAACAGAACCTGACAAAGATCTCCAACAAGAAGATCCAATCACACCGGACATTCTGCGGGTTTAATTTGCCGCCTATCCTGTTGCAGGAAAAGCGTACGTGCATCAGACTTTGTCGCACATTCACCAAATCCATGCAAGACTGCCAACTCAAGCTTTCATTTCTTTCCTGAAAAATCGGACAGATGTATAAGTATAGGAAATCTGGAATCAGAATTTATTCCAAGATTCAGCTACCAAGGTTGAATTTTAAGTCAGTGTGAAAGTGTCACCTGGCAAACGTATCCTTGAAAATATCAGTTGCATTTCAATAATCGACAAGACTGGTGGGGAGGTGGCGGCCCGAACATAAGGAGCCGCCGTGACGATTTATTTTTCCGACCACGGGACGATTCTGCGCCAGGCTTACGTTAAGCGGTCCCTCCCGATGATTCCTTGTTTGATGCTGACTTCTTATCAAGGGCGTATGGTGACCATTTGCAGGGTTAGCGATCCCTGGTTCACTTTTGGTGCCTTGATGATGGTTGTGTTCGATGTTTGAGTCGTAAATGATGTATCCCACCCGCCCTGAAGGGTCAGCGTTTTGGATTCGTTCAGGGTAATGGCTTCTGTGTACGTCCCTTCCGCTATCAATAAGGCTGATCCGGTGCTGGCTGCGTCAATTGCCGCCTGGATTGAGCTGTAGCAAGGGGATTTAACACCGCAATTTCCGTCGGTGGTTACGTACAGATGGTGTTGCAGACCCCCGCCCCCGCCGAGGTACCAATCGAACGTCGCGGCATCTCCAAAGGCCGCCTGTCCGTTCAGCGGGCCAGTCTGCAAGCCGAGTATCGGCGAGTCGCCGGCGATTCCATTAAACGCCCAGACGTCCTGGGATGGATACAGGTAGGCCGGCGTGACCTCCTGCGTGCGCAGTAATTCCAGAAAGTACGGATTTACCAGCGCGTTGGCCTTGTAGCGATCATCCAGCAGGGTGATCATATCCTGGCCATTGAGAAGCCCGGCGAGTCCCTGGGGGTAGTCCGCATTTTTGGTTACCGGTGCGCCCGCGGTAAAAATCTCGAAATTGTACTTGTCAACATCCTTGATGCGCGCCACGTATCCCCCCCAGGCGGGCAACGACGTGTTGTTAACGAAGGCATCCGAGTGGATGATGCCCGAAGCAATAGCGTTGTAGACGGCATACATGACATTTGCTCCGTTACCTTTGTTTTTGAGGAGGTTTTCAACCCAATCCACCGTCCCGACAAGATTGTTCCAGGAGGAACACCAGATGCATTCGAGCACTCCCTGCGCCTGCGTCGCTTCGTAGACGGCCCCGCCGGCGTCATTCACGGCCGACCATAAGACAGTGGCATTTCCCCCCCCCGCGTTGTATAGCGTGAAGTCCGTCAGCCGCATGGTGTACGTACCCGAGCCATCCTTCGTGAATCCGACATAGGCGGTCCAGGCTTGGCCGATTGTTGTTCCGTTGACTGGATCTTGCATTTGTTCGGAGTAGCCGACACGGAAGCCCGCCGATGTCCAGTTCGGTCCAATGCCGGAGGTCAATCCCGTCCATGCCGGAGAGGCCTCTGCCTTGGCGATAACCTGGTTCAGCGCATTGGTAAAGCTGGCGATGCCGGAGGCCCACCCGGAGCCTGTGTCTTGATTCCGAGTAACCCAGCCGATGGGATTGGTCGCACCCGGAAACGATAGCGCCTTGGAAAAGCCGCCCGAACCGGTGCCCAGCCAGGCGTATTCGGTCTGAGCGGTGTACGCTGCCATCGCTGTGCTGACGGCGGTGGTGGACTGGCCCTGCTTTGCCCCGTAGACCATGGTGGGGGTGGAGTCCGGAAGGTTCGAGACCTCCATACGGGTGAGGAAGTCCCAGCGGTCGATCCAGCTGAGGTCGAGTGTACCGGGAATCCCGGCACTGTCGAAACTCCACTCAAAATAGTTGTAGGGCATCGTAGTGGAGACATCCAGCAGCGCGGCCGCGGGCGCGCTATCGCTCAGGATGGCGTAGAAGCGAAGTTGATCTACAGCGGACGCCCGGTACAGGCGTATCTTGCCCTGGTCGATGTCGCTCAGTTGGACAACCGCCCATGATCCGGCTGTAGCATTCCCGGTAGTCCAGGTGCCTGATGTCAGATAATCGAACTTGAAATTGGTCAGCAGCCAGATCTGCGCGTCCGTTGGTGTGGCGTTGTAGAACTCTCCCGTGCCGAAGTTGTTGTGCACCGTCATTTCGTAATACGTCTGACCAAAGGCGCAGGGCGCCGGCGATAGCATCAACACCGCAGCCAGGCAGGCGGACACGATCGCACACGCGTCGCGCAGAAGGCGAGATCTGAAAAACCGATTCGTTTTTGCCTTCATGGGCTTGTCCTCATTTCGCATCCATCGCCCCCCCGCCGATCCGATTGTGTATAAAGCCAACTCAGCCATAAAAACAACGAGTTTATTCATTTTTCCCTCCTTCTAAAATATTTGAAAAATATTACGTGTACATCGCCAAAGGCCAAAAGGTCACAAAAGTTTTTTAACCACACATCAACCAAAACCAGTGAAGATGAATATTCCTGCACTTCAAAAGAGATGGGTTCCAGAACACATATGCAATCATTAAGGTTTCGGTGTTCCTCTAAATACGAATTACGTGCATTATGTCTTGCGCAGCAGATCACCCGGAGTTCGCACCGGACCCAACAACACTGCAAGACCTATACTTGAAAAGGCGCGACCCAAATGAGAGCCGATGTTGCGAACAGTTTACCACAGAGTGCGGGCGACTGCAAACCGTTCAACTGGTGCCAGATTGATCACCTTTTACTGTCTATTGTGAGCGATGGGGGAGTGGTGTTATCTGTTATTAAGGTCAGCCTTTTTGTGTCAAAATATTATGGAATATCAAATATATAAATAAATCCTTGGCAATGGCTGATGCCGGTTGGGTTGGAGGTAATCACACGTCGGCTACAAACAGAGGGGTTGGTTTTGAAGGCACCGAAAAAGGCAACGCTGCCAGAACAATTGTTCACTTCTCGATGCGTCAAAGCAACACAACCAGACTGACAACACAATATATCCTTGTATCAGGCCAGACGCTTCGAGAATTGCTACTTCGCCAGTTCTTCCTTAACAGCGAGCCCTTAGTATAGACCCCCGGCTCCATTCCAAGGGGTTCCTGTTTGTGCGGTTGTTCCGAAGGAGCCAAACAACCGCTACAAACGCAGACACCCAGGGAAATGCAATCGATGAAAAATGTTCAGTCCATGTTCCTTCCATGGCCACCACTCCCAACCCGGACAGACCGGAAACAAAAAGGGTTACTTGCAAAAGGGCTAAAAAGCGAAGCCCCAGATCTTTTTTTTTATCTGGAAGTCATGAAACATCTCTTTCTGGTTCCGGGTGATCCATGCCCCTCAACACCTCATGGGCAGCCATATCCAAACTATTGTGCCGATCAATCATCAATCGAAAATCGAAAATCCCGACGCCCAGCACCAAGCACCCTTCACTTATTTTCATTGACTTCCGGTGAAATTATTTATAAACGAGATCAGGCACTATTGCTGTGACAGTATTCTTCTTTCAGTCCCTGGCCCAGACCGATCCTAACCAACGCTCTACACTAAATAGGTCAGGTCTGGAATAGTGCATAGCCTAATCTAAATAGGCAAGCGTCGCACTCTCCGAGGCGTAGGCTCGCCCCTAAGAGCCGGAGGCCAGGGCGGGCCCAAGACGGAAAAGAGGACTTAAAATGATTTTTGAGCATCAAAAGCCCTGTATCTCCGGACAGATGGAGAACGGGGTTTTGTATTTTGTAGCCCCAAGAAAAGCGCATGGAAAAGAGATGGGGTTCAGAGTGGAATAAGTCAACGTAGTCAACAAAGTCCCGGAGATCCACTGATAAGAGCAAGAAAGTCAATATATCACGATGTCCCCAACAACACGCAATGAGAATATAAAATTATCCAAAAAGGCGAAAGAAGTAGAGATTAGGCCGGACGAAGAGCAGAAGAGGAAAGATGCCATCAGTGTGTGGCGTTTTGCCGTTACCTACCTCGTTCTGATGGGGTCGTTCTTTCTTCTGATAACCCATAAACCGGTACAGAATGTCATCGATTTGAATGGCCTTTACACAAAGGGTGTCGTCATTTTGACTTCCAAGATTTTGGAGGTGCTCACCATTCCGAGCACTTATCAAGGTTCGGTCATCAAACTCCCTTCCATCGCCCTGGATGTGAGATTTGGGTGCAACGGACTTGAGGCCGTCATGATCTACTCGGTTGCGGTAATCACCTTTCCAGCCTCATGGAAGGATAAACTCATGGGCATTTTGGGGGGTTTTTTGGTCATACAGGTAATAAATATCTTAAGGATATCTTTGCTGGCCTATTCTGCAATCCATTTCAAAGATCTTTTTGAATATATTCATATCTATATTGCACAGGGGATTATGATCGCTGTCTCTCTGGGCGTATTTTTCATCTATCTTAAATATGCAAGGACCTCTCAAGAAGCAAACGTCTAAGAGAATCGTCCTCAAGACGGTCCTCATCTTTCTCGGCTCGTATCTCATCTTTTTAATCCTATGGATACAGGTGAAGGATTATTACGGTTACACAGTCACCTTCATCATATCGGAACTGATGCCCTTGATAAAGGATGTCCATTTTGAAGAGATGAGAGAGGAAAAGGACATATTCGAGGTGAGCTTCAGCCGACCCGTTAAGCGTCAGGGAGACCGCATAATCAACATATTAATTAAAATACGTGTAAAGACATCCAACTATACTTTTAATGTTCCCTTAACCTTCGGGATCATGGCTGCACTATTTCCATTTATCAGGAAAAGACGGAAAGCCTATGGGGAGGCCTTGTTTATCCTTTTTGGGGTGCATCTCCTCTATGTTTTTTCTCAGGAAGCCTTCGGCCTCACGAAGGTCTTTGTTCAGGCTGGATTGGATGCGGCCAATAAACCCCGCCAGCTCGCCTACCTGTTTCTTTGGGAATTTACAGACAATATGGTCATTAGATTTGAGCCATTCCTTATAGGGTTTTATATATTCATACGGTTCAGGAAATAGAGGGGTGTCGCTTTTTACACCATCTGAATCCCCTCTCCACTGGCGCCCGGCCTACGTAGCCCAGGCTACTTCCGGCGGAGTAGGCGGATAAAAAAGGGCGAGAGAAATTCCCTCGCCCTCTGCGCAATTTTCTTGAGAACCGCTTTAGGCTTTCGCCTTCTGTCTCCTCCTCAGATAATAAATCGACATAAGCCCTCCAAGCACCATGAAGATGATCATGCCCCACTCGGAAAGCGTGGGGATGGCGGCGGGAACGGCAGCATTGATGACGAGGGTGTAGACCTGCAAGCCGGTGCAGCCGAACGCGTCCGTGGCCGTGACCGTG
>CAZACO010000188.1:0-7285 GCA_964483185.1 uncultured Desulfobacteraceae bacterium | reverse complement strand
GTGGAAAAAGTTGTCCCCGGCAAACAGATGCGCTAAATAAAACATTGGGACGATCAATAACCGGCTGATGATTCCGGTATGGGCGAAATTGTCAAGCATCACAATCCCGATGAGGATGAAAGGCCCGTACCGTCCAAAGGCCCGGTATTTTTGTGCGGAGGCCGGCGGGAGTAGGTTTTCCAGGACATGTGAGCCGTCAAGAGGGGGAAGGGGGAGGAGGTTGAAGAGGCCGAGCCCGATGTTCATGAGTATCAGCCAGAGCAATGCCTGCAGGTAGATCTCTAAAGGGAGGATAAGAAAACGGATGAAGAGGCCGGCCAAAAACGCGACCCCAATATTGGCGAGCGGTCCGGCAAGGGACATGATAATCACGTCTCTGCGGATGTTCTTGAAATATCTGATATTGACAGGCACAGGCTTGGCCCAGCCAAAGTTGAAGAGAAACAGACAGATCGCTCCCAAGATATCAATATGGCTCAAGGGATTAAACGAAAGTCTGCCCATCTGCTTTGCTGTAGGGTCTCCCAAGTGCAGGGCAGCCTTGCCGTGGGCATACTCATGGATGGTAATTGCCAGAAGCAGCACAGGTATTTTGACGATCCACTGGGTAATATCAAAGGACATAAGGTGCCTCTCTTTTTTCGATGTTAACTCTCAGCGGGTTACATATCAATAAACGACGTTTACAGCAAGAGGGAAAAGGCGAAGTGCCTAAAGTTTAGAGCGCCTGAAGTAAGTGAAATATTCAATCGTCAATCATCAATCGTCAATCAGAAGGGGGGGTGATTCTTGTGAAGGTAAGGCGGTCCGATCTTGCTGGAACCTGGTATCCCGGGGAAGCGTCTGATTGCAGGAAGACCATCGAAGGGTTTATGGACCCCACACTTCCCTGTCCTGATACCGGTGAAGTTGTCGGGGGAATTGCCCCTCATGCCGGATGGGCTTTTTCCGGAAAGATAGCGTGTAATGTGATCAAATGCCTCAATGTTCAGGACGGACCGGATACCTGCATTATTTTTGGACGGCATCTCCACAAAACGAGCGACAATTTTATCATGACAGAGGGGCGATGGTCCACACCACTCGGGGAACTCACAATAGACACTGAGCTTGCTACAGAACTGGCAGGGAAATTTCCGTTTACTGTAGAAACAACTTCCCGGTATGAGCACGACAACACCATTGAGATACAATTACCCTTCATAAAGTATTGCTTTCCAACTGTCAAGGTGGTACCGATGGGCCTTCCGCCTCATCCTGTTTCCCTGGAGATTGCGAAGAAGTCGGTTGAGATATCCAGGCGTACGGGGAGGAAAACCGTCGTGCTCGGGTCTACGGATTTAACCCATTATGGCTATAACTATGGATTTATGCCCAAGGGTGTTGGTGTCGAGGCGGTTGAATGGGTAAGAAAGGTTAATGATAAACGTGCGGTTGATTTAATGGTAAACATGGATGAAAAAGCCGTGATGGATGAGTCTTTCAAGAACCACAACGTCTGCTGTCCCGGAGCTGCTGCTTCAGCGATTGTCGCGGCGAGGGAATTAGGTGCCATAAGAGCAAAACAGATGATGTACAGAACCAGCTATGATGTGAGGCCGGACAGCAGTTTTGTCGGTTATGTGGGGATTGTCTTTGAGAGTGAGTAAAGCCGAAGGGGGTGAGTTCTAAGTTGATTTTTTCTAAGGGAATTGATAAACTAAAAAGGATTGGGAAGAACGGCTACGACAGCGTCCCAAACATAAAAGAGACACGATCTGAATCTGTAATCATGCGGGAACCGACTGACAAACATCCAAAGGGCAAAGGACATATGCCGACGGGGCGGGAAAGGATTAAGATCGACCTCCTGATTCATGATCTCAAGGTACCTCTTGCGGTGATTGAAGCAGGGCTCGTTGCATTGCTGAACAAGCGGGAAAAATACGGGCCTGTTACAGAGCGACAGGAGAAGGTTTTTGCCCGGGTCCTGAGGAATACCAAGGTGTTGAAGACGCTGGTCAATGACGCCCTGGAATTAGGAAGATGCGAGGAAGGGGTCGTTAATTTTTCAACGTTCACCTTGTCAGGTCTGATAGAGGAGGCCCTTGAAGAGATATTTGACCTGACCGATGCCAGCGCCACCGAAGAGATGAAGCGATGCGTTGCGTTGGCCGCCTTCAGGGAGGTACTGGAGGGTAAAGGTGTCCATCTGTTTATAGAAGAGGAGCTATGGGGGGAAAAGATCTGTCAGGACTACGGAAAGCTCAATCAGATCTTGAGAAATCTCCTGAATAATGCCCTGAAATATCGAAAAAGCCTGGTAGAATTAAAGATTGACAGGACGGATACGTCTATCATCTTCTCTGTTAAGGATGATGGCGAAGGGATCCCCGCAGCGTATCACGAGAAGATTTTTGAGTGCTACTTCCAGATGGAGCCAGATGCCAGGGGGTCCTGCAGCGTCAGGGGGCACGGGTTGGGCCTGGCGGGTGTGATGGTTCTTGTGGAAGACCTGGGAGGCAAGCTGTTTCTCGACAGCGACGAGGGCCTGGGCACAAGGTTCCTGGTCAAACTTCCCTTGAAATCCATTCAATAAAGAGCAACAGGCCCGGCCCTCACGTCCCCTCTAGATTATTTCCTCGATTTCCTCCCGTCGGGCGCGGTATTTTCGATCAAAAACTTGCCAGAATTCCCTATCTTTTTTCTTCCATCCCTCTCCGAATCTCTTGTCAAAGTAGGGCTCGAGCCTTTCAAACCATTTGGCGCCCTTTTCTACGCCGCCTTTCTCGCGGGCCTCCAGTATCTCACGGATATAGAGGGTAATATCGGAGATTTTGTCCTTGGGCACATAGGACTGTGCCCCCCCTTTGATGGACTTTACCAGGTTATCAGGGCTGACAGCGTGTGCGGTGAGCATCAAGGCAGGGATGTTTCTTTTGTTGGCTAATTCCAGGAGGTCGTAACCCCTGACCCCCATAATGTCGAGGATCGCCAGATCGTATGTATTTTTGTTGAGAAATTTCTGGGCCGTTTCAAAATTGGGAGCAGTATCAACGAGACACATGTCAAGAATTTCCGCCAAGGTTTCCAGTATATCAGGCTCATCATCAACGATCAGGATTCTTTTTCCTTCAAGAACGTCTGCCATGTTTAGCCCTCCTTCTTCGCGACATCAGGATTGATGAATTCGTAAGTCCGAATTCATCATGTATTGGGTGTCTGGTTTTCGGCAAGAAATACATAACATTCACGCAAAAAGATCATTTCTTGATTTTTTAAGAGCCGATCGAGATTTCGCGATGGATATTAACCTTACAATTCATTACCAGTCAATACTTTTATCGCTCCGGCTCTGATCCCTGCCGGGTCCATCCAAATTTCATTGACATAGCGTACAACTTTCTTTAACGTGGAGATAAATTTGATGGAGGGAGGGCAGATATGGATTTTGTTGAAAAGGCAAAAATAAGATTAGAACACTGGAAAACCCACAATGATCATCATTATGAAGAATACCAGCTCTTTGCCGACCATCTTGAAGACGCAGGGAAAACCAAGAGTGCAGCGCATATCCGAGAGATGATTGACCTGTCGGCCAAGATCAGTGATTGCCTGACGAGCGCGTTGAAAGAGATCGACGGATGAAACACCGTCTGTGCCGGAAAAAATTCGGCCTATATGCGGGAGGTGCCAGATGTGCGAGGCCCATGCCTATATCTTAGAGGACAATACAGAAAAAAAGATCCTCGAGAGTGTTGACTTGGTGGAATTTGAGGGGGATGAGGTAAGACTGGTCAATATCTTTGGCGAACAAAAGACCATGAGGGCACGGCTTGCCCGGTATAACAGCCGGGAAGGAAAGATCGTTTTCGAAGCGGTTTAGCCCGATCAGTCAAGGTTACACATGTCCCATGAGAGAGGGTTGGCATGAAAGGGGTTTGGCGATGCAGGAACTGGCAGAGCAGGCTGCTGATCTCATAATCGGGTCAAAGGTGACGTTGGCGTTGACTGGGGCCGGGATTTCAGTGGAGTCCGGGATCCCCGATTTCCGTAGCGCAGGAGGGCTGTGGTCACGATATGACCCGGCCGAATACGCTACTATCAGCGCATTCAGGGCCAACCCTCAGAAGGTGTGGAACATGCTCCTGGAAATGGATGAGATAGTGGGCCAGGCAAAACCTAACAAGGCCCATTTCGCCCTGGGAGAGCTTGAGGCGCTCGGGTTGCTTGACTGTATCATTACTCAGAATATCGATAACCTGCACCAGGCCGGCGGTTCGAAAAACGTTATCGAGTACCACGGGAATTCGAGTACCCTCTCCTGTCTCTGGTGCGGAAAGAGATATACGGCTGAAGAAAAGAGGGGAGAAAATCCACCCAGGTGTGCGTGTCAAAAGGTGTTGAAACCGGATGTCATTTTTTTTGGCGAAGCCATTCCTGAAGAGGCGATGCGCAGATCCTTTGAACTAGCATCGTCGGCCCAGGCCCTCCTGGTCGTGGGGACTTCAGCGGTTGTCTCGCCCGTCAATACCATACCGTCGATTGCCAAGCGAAACGGCGCAAAGATCGTTGAGGTCAATAAGGAAAGGACTCACCTGACGGACACCCTGACAGATATCTTTTTTCAGGGCAGCGCCGGAGAGATCATGCCGAAAATCGTGGCTGCGGCAAAGAAGAAAAGGGAAGGGGTTACCTCGAGTTGATATAGTCGTTTAAATTGATGACTTTCTCACCTTTTTTTGCTGTCCCCTTCATGCCCGTCCAAGAGGCTCTTACCTTTGCCCTGCGGATTTCGTTGATCATGGTCTGAAGTTCAGGATTTCCTTCTATCAGACCCTGAATCTGCCGGTTGAGCTTTTGCCATTCTGTTTCAAGCTCTTCCGTGTCTAATTCAAATCCCCCGAGGAATGACAGCAAAGCCCCTAAGTGAGCTAAAAGACCGAAATGGACAGCGCCCTCAAGGTAGTAGGGGCAGTGGCACCAGAGGCTCAGGCTCTGGAACTCTCTTTTTTTGGCCTCTAAATGTATGGTTGAGTGAATGGCGCTCGGGCCCTGGTAGTTGATTGGAATGACCTGTTTCTCTTTCAGCTTGGAAAGGAGCGCCTCATCGGAGGCAATCCCTGATAGAATTCTGTCAGAATGGAGGACATTATCATACATGCTCCCCAAGGTGACGATGGTTTCTACACCCAAATCGTTGCACAGGGAGAAGAGATCCTCCACGAAATGCCCCCACCTGAGCTGGGGCTCGTCGGATTTCAGAATAATGATATCCCTTCCCGCGGACAGCGCACCTGCCACATAGAAAGCCCCCCCGGATGGGGAAATTTCCTTTAAGATCCCATCTTTAATATCTACAAAGGGGCGGCTTTTATCGTAGCGATAAAAGAGATCGGGATTCAGCTTGGCAAAACATTTAGCATCCAATTTCCGGATCAGAAAAGCAGCCATTCCGTCTGAAACGTTCAGGGCATTTCCCCAGCCTTCAAACCCGGCGATGAGCAATGGGTTTTTCAGAACGGGTAATTCGTCTATCTCAATTCCTTGTTCGCGCATGATCTAAGTTTGGCATTCAGCCGAGACATTGTCAAGGGAATCAGACCGTTCCAATTCCGAGATGACGCTTTATACTCGTAATAATTCGTATTTCTTGCCTTTTTAGGATGCCATCATTTTTGTTGACAACGGCAGAAAAAAGTATAAAGTAGCACGATTCATGGTAAAAGGGTAGATCCTCGCTTGATCGGCCCTGCACCCGATGGATCGAGACAGCGTTATAGTCCGAGGGATGACAATTGGCCATTAGGATAGATCAAGAGGCGTTGGAAAAGGCATGCAAGGAGATCATTGAAACGATACTGATCTGTCTCCCCAATGCCTTTAAGGGCACTGTCTACCGAATTGGCAAGCCTCCCGAGATGATCGCCAAGCGGATTACGTCAGGTATTATTGATGAAGAAAGGGGGAGCATATCGTGGGGCCTGCCCGAGGTGTCAGACTATAACCCCCCGGGTAAACCGTTTTCAGAATACAGGGATGATCCGGGTCGTCCGTTGGAGGCAATGGGGTGGTGTGTGGAAAGACAGCAAAGCTGGACCGCCGAGGAGCCCAAGAACGACGCCCGGAGCGTCCGGCTTCAAGTGGAAGGGGTTTGGTCGGATTTTCACCATATGGAGCCGGTCCTGATCCGTAAAAGAGATCTCTATTTCAGTAATGATTCGCCTTTGGAATATCCGAAAAACTATGAAAACGAGCCCATATGGAACGACAGTGATTATGTGGTTGTAGCGGTGATAAAAATCCATTTTCGTCCCTATACCATCAAGATAGGGAGCCCGGAGACAAGAATCATCAAGAGGCTGTCTCGCGCATTGGGCACGGAACTCCTTTCGTATCAATTGAGACAGCAGTCCCTTGAGACCATGCACCATGTAGCAGAAGACAGGCTTAATGCCTGCAATATTCTTGCGGATTCCCTCAGGAACGTTATTACGAAGTACGGTTTGATTTTTTCGCTTATCAAGCTGGAACTCGGTTTCCTGAGAGATCAGTGGGAAAGGGTCCTTTTGGAAAAATCTGATAAAAAGGAGATGCGACAGGATGCGATTCAGGCGCTCAATGAGGCAGTCAAAGGGATTGCTGATTCCTATAATGGGGTCCAGAGGGACCTGACCAATATGCAGAATCGGTTTCTGGATATCCATTTGCCCCCTGAACAGGGCGAAAAGTGGCTGCGCATGCAGATCGAGGATAGATGGAACCTCCTGATCTACGAGGGCGTCATTGGGGAAGAGGCTGCAAAAGCGGTCCGGGATGAGATAGACAAACTGAAACGGTCCCTTTATCTGGGGGAAGAACCGGATGTTCTTGCGGCTTACAACAGCATCCCCGAGCATTTAAAAACCGAATGGGTCGATTTACTTTACAAAAATGCAGACGCGGTTGATCTGAAACGCGTTGATCGACTCGTACATATTCTCGATGATCCCTATATTAATCTTCCCTATAAAGATAAGTCGATAAAGAGTCTCATTCGTCTGAAGGCCGTCGCCGAGATTATTGGGCAGATGGAAGAGAAGACCAACGTCGTCCTTCGGGAAGTATTAAACGGGCACGATGAAAAAGTGATCCCGACCGTGTCTGTCAGAAGGGGGGTATGACCGTTTGGATTGATGATTGATGCCCCGGTGAAATAGGAGAAAAAATGATTTCACGGGGTAAAATCGTCGATTGAAAGGCCCTTCATTAGTATCAGGGAGGTCAGTGCCTGTGGAGAGCTAATGGACTAAAGAGCACATGTGCG
>CAZACO010000187.1:3837-7286 GCA_964483185.1 uncultured Desulfobacteraceae bacterium | reverse complement strand
CTAATATGAGCTAACCCTTTTTTTTGACTTCCTTTGGCTCGGGTTCTATAATCGTCGGTCGTTATCGGCTGCGATCGGTCTACGGCCTGCAGCAAAAAAACAGACTGACAAAAAAACTTCTGAGGAGGGGAAAAGAATGGCGATCCTGTCTGAACAAGAATACCGCAACCGGGTGGCAAAACTGAAACCAAGGCTCTTTATCGGGGGCAAAAAAGTCGAGAACCTGACCGATCATCCAATAACCAGAGGGGTTATCGATGCAACAGCGCGCGTATACGAATTGACCATGGACCCTCAATATGTGGACACCATGCAGAGCGTATCCCATCTGACCGGAGAGCCGATCAGCCGGGCCCTGCATATTCATCAAAGCAGAGAGGACCTCCATAAACGTCTGGATATGGCACGCCTGAGCAGTCAGAAATTAGGGACCTGCAACTACCGCTGTCCCGGCAATGAAATGTTGCCGTCCCTTGCGGCGACCACATGGGAGATAGACAACGACAAGGGGACCGAATACCATCAGCGGTTCAACGAATTCATGAGGACCGCGCAGAAGAATGACCTGGTCGTCAGTGGGTCCGTTACCGACCCAAAAGGCGATCGCAGCAAGAGACCCCTTGAACAGGATCCCGATTACTATGTCCACGTGGTGGAAAAACGGGCTGACGGGATTGTGGTGAACGGCGCCAAGCAGCACGCAACCGGGGCGTATGCAGCCGACGAAACCCTGGTGTTGCCCGGGATCTCGTGCAGAACCGGGGAGGAAGACTATGCGCTGGCATTTGTGTTCCCCAACGGGACAGAAGGGGTGACCTACATCGGTCAGTACAACCCGTTCAGTGTGGAGAGGGAATGCGAACCGGATATGCGGGTAATAGGCAACCCGATATACGGACAGAGAGAAACGTGTCTCATCGTCTTTGATCGGGTATTCGTCCCCTGGGAGAGGGTATTCATGTGCGGCGAGATCGAGTACACACAACGCTTTATCACCCGGTTCGCCAAGACCCATCGCATGAACTGCGGTGGGGCGTGCAAGGTGGGCTTCATGGATCTGATCATCGGCGCAACCCAGCTGATGGCCGAATATAACGGGCTGCCCAGGGTCTCGCACATTGCTCAGAAAATAACCCGGATGCTTCAATTGAATGACACATCCCTTGCCTGTGCCACGGCCGCTGCATATATGGGACAGGAGGAACCGGTGGGATCCGGTGTATTCATGCCCGACGAGACCATGAGCAATATCGCCAAATTGAATACCAATGACGGATTCTGGGAGATCATGGCCCTGGCCGGCGACATTGCGGGCGGCGTTTCCGTCACCATGCCGAGCGAAAAGGAACTGGAAAACCCCGAAACCAGAGGTTATGTGGCCAAGTACCTCGGTGCTGCAGCGCCCGCGCACAAGAGGATGCGGATCCTCAGGTTTCTGCAGAACTGGGTCGCCGGACTTCACGGGGTGGGGACCTATCAGGGTTCCGGGCCAAGCCAGAATCAGATGATGGTCCTCTACCGGATAGCGGATCTGGAGGCAAAGAAAAAGATGGCTGAGGAACTGGCAAACGCTCACGGCTAAGGGGAGCTGGGGCGGTGCTTTGGCGTTTTACTGACGGCGCTGGGTCCCCAAATGACCTATTCTCAGTGGGGCCGATCCAGAGCAGGAGATAAATACGCTTGTCTTTTGCGCCTTTCAGATGGCTTTTTCTGAAGCAACCCCCTGAGCCTGCGTGTGTGGCCACGGAAAGCCCCCTGATCTTTTGAGAAGTTACGGGTCTCGGGGAATTCAGTCGAGCAGGGTCTTGTTGAAACTGACCTCCATGGCACGGGCCGGGCAGGCCGGTACGCACCATTCGCACGCGCTGCACCGTTCCTTGTCAAAAACCACCTCCATCTCCGGTCTCTTGATATGAAGGGCCCCTGTGGGGCAGACGGCCGTGCAGGCGCCGCACTGAAAACATTTGTTTTCATTGCGCCTGATATCCTGCCCGATACTCTCTACCTTGATCCCGATACTCTTCAGGTAACGAACACCTCGTTGAAAATTTTTGCGGTGACCGCTCAGCTCAAGGACCATCAGGCCTTCTTTTCTGGGATAGATGGTGGCCTTAAGGATATTAAAAGAGAGATCGAATTTTTTGACAAGGTTCACTGCTATCGGCTCGTCAACAATTTTTTTGGGGAACCTGAGAGAAAGCATCTTTGAATACATGGCTCTTTTCTCCGTGGATCTTTAATATCTCTTGATCACCTTCTCGAACCCTGGAAGCGCCTTTTCAATCACCCGGTCCGATACGCAATAGGCGATCCTGAAGTGACCCGGACCGCCAAAACCGGTCCCCGGGACCGTCAGGATATTCTCATCCTGTAGTGCAGCGACAAAGGCCACGTCGTCTTCCACCGGCGTTTTAGGAAAGAGATAAAAGGCTCCTTCAGGCTTCATTATGTCGTAACCACAAGAAGCGAGCCCCTCGCACAGCCGGTCTCTTTTTCCCTGATAGACCGAGATATCCACACTCTCTTCCAGAAGACGGGCAACGGCACGCTGCATGATGGCCGGGGCATTCACATAGCCAAGGACCCGGTTACAGAGGACCATTCCGGCCAAGATCATGTCTTTGTCTGAAATCTCCGGATGGGCCGCGGCATACCCGATTCTTTCACCCGGAAGAGAGAGATCTTTTGAAAACGATGTTACCACAAAGCTCTCGTTGTATACATCAAAAATGCTCGGGACCGAAATGCCGTCATAGACAATCTTCCGGTAGGGTTCATCAGAGATCAGGTATATGGGTTGCCCGAACGTGTCGCTGTAATGGGTGATGAGCCGTGCCAGTTCTTTCAACGCCTCTTCCCGGTAGACCTTGCCGGTAGGGTTGTTAGGGGAATTGATCAGAACGGCCCGTGTCTTTTCGGTCATGGCCGCCTCCATGGCCTCAAAATCAAACGAAAAATCGGGTGTTGTGTTCACGAGTCTCGGGACGCCCTGATGATTGTCCAGATAGAAGTTGTATTCCACAAAATAGGGCTTCGGGATCATGACCTCCTCTCCAGGGTTCAGGATCGTCTTTAATACCACGTTGAGCGCCCCCCCGGCACCCACGGTCATCACGATCTCATCTGGCGAAAACCGAGGCCTGTTAAACGTATTGAGATAGTCGGCAACGGCCTGCCGGGTCTCGACCAGACCGGCATTTGACATGTAGGCGTGCCGCCCCGGGGCAGGATCCCTGACGAGATCCTCAAGGACCTGCCTGAACTTGGGAGGCGGTTCCAGATTCGGGTTCCCCAGGCTGAAGTCAAAGACCTGGTCGGCCCCGTATTTCGCCTTTCTCCTGGCCCCTTCTTCAAACATTTTTCTGATCCACGAAGATTTCTCTATGGCCCCGCGAATTTTTTTCGATACCGACATGCGCTCTTCTCCTTGATGATTGATAAGGGTTCAG
>CAZACO010000187.1:0-3737 GCA_964483185.1 uncultured Desulfobacteraceae bacterium | reverse complement strand
CCCGCTCTACAGCGCGACTCAGATCTTCTTGCCCGTTGCTCGATGGCCTTCGTCTTCCTTGCGCCTTGCGCCTTGCGCCTTGCGCCTTGCGCCTTGCGCCTTGCGCCTTGCGCCTTTTTAAAGCATAGCCTTTTCTACCCACTTGTCAACATAAAATCTCGCGGCGCGGTTCGGGCCGCTTGACAGGCCGAGGCCGAAATCATCTTGACACGGTTACACGGTTCTTTTATAGCTCTACAGAAGAGATCGGGTATTTCACACCCTCACGAGACAGATCAAAAACGGGTTATTTTGCGGCCATGCCAGGGTCAGTTCGCTCCAGTTTTGGCCCATCAACAGAAACGAGGGAGGATTCCATGAAAAAAGACGCCAAGAAAAAATCGACGATTGCCATCCTGACCGGCGGCGGGGACGTTCCCGGCCTGAATCCCTGCATCAAAACACTGGTGTATCGGGCCGCCAGCGAAGGGATCCAGGTCCTTGGGATCAGACGTGGATGGGCCGGGATCCTGAACTACAATCCCGATAATCCCAAGGCCTCAAAAGACTACATTCAGAAACTCACCCCGGCAGAGGTCAGGACCATTGACCGCTCCGGGGGGACCTACCTCCACACGTCCCGAACCAACCCAAGCGCTGTTAAGGAAAAGGATGTTCCCGATTTCCTCAGGGGTGAATTCGGTGAGGGAAAACAGACCCATGACTTTACCACCCACTGCATCAGGGGCCTTGAGCAGTTGGGGATTGATGCTGTCATCCCGATAGGCGGGGACGATACATTGAGTTTTGCAGAACGGCTTCACAGCGAAGGATTCCCGATCATCGCCATACCCAAGACCATGGACAATGACGTCTTTGGCACCGACTACTGCATCGGTTTTTCCACGGCCGTGACCCGGGGGGTCGGTTTTATCCATGCCCTCCGGACATGCGCCGGTTCCCATGAAAGGATTGCGGTGATCGAACTCTTTGGACGGTACTGCGGCGAAACCTCCTTGGTATCCGCTTATCTGGCCGGGGTCGACCGGGCCATTATCTCTGAGGTGCCCTTCGAACCGGAGAAGCTTGCCAGGCTGATCATGAAGGATAAGAAGGCCAATCCCAAAAACTATGCCATGATCACCATATCCGAGGGCGCCAAGATCATCGGCGGCGAGATGTTCCTTTCAGGTGAATGCGATGCCTATGGTCACCGCCGACTCGGCGGCGTGGGAGAAGAAACAGGCGCCATTCTCAAACAGCTGACCGGCCAGGACGTCCTCAACCAGCGGCTGTCTTATCTCATGAGAAGCGGCTCACCCGACTCCCTGGATCTTATGGTGGCGGTCAACTTCGCCAATATGGCCATCGACCTCTTCCTGAAAAGCAACTTTGGCCGGCTCGTGGGCCTGACCAACGGGAACTATACCGACATTCCCCTGAGCACCATCACCACAGGCCAGAAGCGGGTCGATCTGCGTGAACTCTATGATATTGAGGAATATCGTCCCAAAGTAAGGCACGTAAGTGGAAAGCCGATGTTTCTTTACTAAAAATGCCTAAAATGTCTAAAGTGAGCTAAAGTGCCTAAAGTTACACGATGATAGATAGTTATTGAGGCTTTGGAGTCTTGCCCCATCTCGCCTATCGTCGGAATTCCATCATTCCAACAATCCAATTGGGGCGAAGCCCTTAGTTCGGTGACTGACGTTAAAGTCGAGATTTAGACGGTGCTTGAGCAGATCGGAGCAAATCCAGATGCCTCTCAGTGAAGAACGAAAACGGACCCGGCAGATCCATGTCGGTGATATCCCGATAGGGGGAGATGCACCCATCGCGGTGCAGTCTATGACCAACACGGATACCCGGGATGTCTCTTCAACGGTTCATCAAATTGAGCGGCTGACCGAAGCGGGGTGCGAAATTGTCCGTTTGGCCATTCCCGATGAGGAGGCCGTAAACGGATTCAGGGAGATCAAAAAAAGGGTCCGGGCCCCTCTCATTGCCGACATTCACTTCGATCACCGGCTTGCATTGGGAGCCCTGAGGGCCGGCGCTGACGGGCTGAGAATCAATCCCGGGAATATCGGAAGTCAGAAAGCGGTTGAAAAGGTGGTTAATGCGGCACGGGAACGTGAGGCCCCGATCCGAATCGGGGTCAATGCGGGGTCCCTCCACCGGGATATTCTGTCCAGATTCGGGGGCCCCACGCCCGAGGCCATGGTCGCGAGCGCCATGGAGCATATACGGCTTTTGGAGTCTTTGGGCTTTGACCTGATGAAGATATCGTTGAAATCATCCAATGTTAAAAACACGATCCGGGCCTATGAACTGCTCAGTGAAAGGATAGATTATCCGTTGCACCTGGGCGTTACAGAGGCCGGCACCCTGATCTCAGGCACGGTAAAGAGCGCCATCGGCATCGGATATCTGTTGGCAGAAGGTATCGGCGATACCTTTCGGGTCTCTCTGACCCGGGACCCGGTAGAGGAGGTACGGGTTGCCTATGAGATCCTGAGATCACTCGGCCTCCGATCCCGGGGGCCCGAGATTATCTCCTGCCCCACCTGCGGCCGGTGCGAGATAGATCTTTTTTCCCTTGTGGAGGAAGTGGAAAGGGCGGTTTCCGATATTACGACATCGCCCAAGGTCGCCATCATGGGCTGTGTGGTAAACGGCCCGGGCGAGGCCAAGGAGGCCGATGTGGGCGTCGCAGGAGGCCGAGGGCAGGGAATCTTATTCAGGAAAGGAAAAGTGGTAAAAAAAGTCCCAGAAGATCAATTGGCCGAGGTCCTCATCAAAGAGGTCAGGAGACTGGCGGGATGATGTCAAATACCTTTAACTTTAGATCACTTTAGTCACTTTAGATCACTTTAGTCACTTAGTTCACAGGGAGATTCACAGATAATTATGCGATACTCGAACTACTTCATACCCACACACAAAGAAGTCCCCTCAGACGCCGAGGTCGTCAGCCATCAACTGATGATCCGGGCCGGCATGATCCGGAAGCTGACCTCTGGAATCTACACCTATCTCCCGGCAGGTCTCCGCTCCATCAAAAAGGTGGAAGCGATTATCAGGGAAGAGATGAACCGGGCCGACGCCATAGAGATCCTCATGCCCGCTGTCCAGCCGGCGGAGCTGTGGCAGGAGAGCGGCAGATGGGAACACTATGGCCGGGAGCTGTTGAGATTCAGGGACCGTCACGACCGAGAGGCCTGTTTCGGCCCCACGCACGAGGAAGTTATCACCGACCTGGTACGAAAGGAGATCCATTCTTACAAGCAGATGCCGATCAACCTCTACCAGATTCAAACCAAGTTCAGGGATGAGATACGGCCCAGGTTCGGCCTCATGAGGGGCCGTGAATTCATCATGAAAGACGCCTACAGTTTTGATGTGGACGAGGAAGGGGCCAACCACAGTTATGAGGCCATGCACGAGGCCTACTCGAGGATATTTGAACGGTGCGGCCTGAGATTCAAGGCAGTGGAGGCAGACACCGGCACCATCGGCGGGAGCTATTCCCATGAATTCATGGTATTGGCCGAGACCGGTGAAGACCAGATTGTCACCTGCACCACATGCAGCTATGCGGCCAATCTTGAAAGGGCGGAGATTCGCCCGGCCGATCCCCCGCCGGTCCTGGAGGCAGACGCGTTGCGGCCGGTGGCAGAGGTGGAGACTCCTGGCATGAGGACCGTGGAAGAGGTCACCGCCTTTCTCTCCGTTTCCCCCGAGCAGCTTGTGAAGAC
>CAZACO010000186.1:0-7346 GCA_964483185.1 uncultured Desulfobacteraceae bacterium | reverse complement strand
AATCGTACTTGATGCATTGACCAAAAAAGACACCGAGTTGGGAATTGCGCTTGCGATGACCGTGGCGGGCGCTCCGGCGATGAAAGTCACCGTGGTGCTGGCAAAAAGGCCTCCGCACGTGGCAGTTACTGTCGTAATACCACGGCTTGTGGAACTGGTGAGCTCCACAGAAGCCACACCATTTGTCGTTGTGGCAGTCGCGGCAGACAAGGTACCGGCCGTGGTAGCAAAATTGACCGTTGTGCCGTCTGCAACGATGTTGCCCCCTTCGTCCTTCACGGTTGCGCTGATGGTAGTTTCCGAAACACCATCCGCAAGAATTTGACTGTCCTCCCTTGTGATTGTGATTGATCCGACAGTATCCGCAATGATTGTGATGGTATCCGTTCCCGTCTTGGCATTGGTGGATGTGGCTGTCACCGTATCCGTCCCGCCACCAGGCACGGCATAGGGCGCCGTGTAGGTTACCGTTGCGATACCGCTCGCACTGGTCACTGCGCTGGCAGCGGAAAGAGTCCCGCTCACTGCCGTAAAGCTGATGGTTTCACCGCTCACGACATTGCTGTCCTTATCCGTGACCGTAACCCGGATGGTGCTCGTACTGACCCCGTCAGAGGACAGGTTGTCGGGCGTTGCAATTACGACAACAGTTAAGACGGGCCCTGCAACGAAGGATACCGTCGTTGTGTCGGTCACACCTGCGCATTCTGCAATCACCGTGGCGGTTCCGAGGTTCGTTGGACTAGTAAATATTACGGTGGCAATCCCACCTGATGTAGTTGCGCTGGCGCTGGAAAGGGAACCTGCGGTTGCTGAAAAATTGACGGTCGTGCCGTCCACGACATCATAACCACTTAGGTCCTTTACGGTAGCCCTGACAACGGTGTTGGAAGATCCATCCGCTATGATAGTTGTACTGCCAACATTGACTGCTATGGAGCCTACAACTGCCTCTATTAAAGTTAGTGTCTTCGTTCCTGACACGCTATTTACTGTGGTGGCCGTCACGGTATCCGTTGCCCCAACAGGCACCCCGCTGGGTGCTGTATAGATCACTGTGGCAACCCCATTGGTAGTCGTTGCTGTCGCAGAGCTGAGGGAACCGTGCTGTACCGTGAAGGAAACACTTGTCCCATCCGCCACATACTCCCCTGCCGCATTCCTAACGGTTGCGGCGATATTGCTGGTGCTTGTCCCGTCAGCGGCAAGGGTACTTGGTGCGGCGGTAACGGTAACTGAATCAGGCGCATCGCTGTAAATCTCCACGTTTATTGCATTTGAGACAATGCTGCCCGAGGAGGCGGTAATCGTTGCCGTGCCGGCGATGATGCCGGTCAGAAAGTTGGCCATAATGCCGGTATCATCATATATGGTGATGGTGTGGGTCTTCTGGCCGTTTGAAAAACGACCCAGGTTGGTGGTAAATGTCACCTTTGTCCCCTGTGCGACCGGTTGACCCGCAGCGTCGGTCAGCGTGGCGGTGATGATCGCGTAGGTGGTTCCGTTTGAAGGGATGCTGGCCTTGTCGGAAGCCAGGACAATGGTATTCACGGCCCCAAGGAATTCCACGATAATATTGTCTGAAACCCCTTCTGCCGTGGCCGTTACGGTTGCCGTTACCGGGGTTGTCGGGCTGGTCAGGCTGACGCTGGCCGTTCCGTTCCGGGTCGTTGCCGTGGTGGCCGAGAGGACCCCCTGGGTGGTGGTAAACCCCACTTGGGTTCCGTCGCTGACGTAATTCCCGTCCCCACCCTTTAGAACCACGGAAATGGTCGAAGCGCTCGTGCCGTCAGCAGCGATCCGGGTCGGGTTGGCGCTCAGGTTCAGCGAGGGAGCGGGTTCCCCGTCCTGTACCATGTTGACGATGGATCCGCTCTCAAACGTGGTTCCGCTCAGCACCTTGATGCTCGGCGCCCTGAAGGTGACCGTGGCCCCGTCTTGAACAGTCACGTTCGGCCCGATGGTGAGGGATTGGGTGCCCACACACTCGCACTCGGTGCCTGCGGAAAAGGTGACATTTTGAATGGTGTGCGCGGTGCCTGAACAACTCGGGCATCCTGTATCGGCTGCCCCGGGGACTTCAATGCCGGCCGGGTTGGCTGTCTTGTTCATTTCGGCAAGGCTCGCGGCTGTAAATACAAAGAGCCCGAGCAATATGCTTATGGCAACAGAGAATCGTCTCATACTGTCCCCCTTCCTCCATGCGCACAGGGCCACTGTTACACTGACATCTCGAAATGACCGCCACCACGATATCAGGCTTAAGGTGCCAGGATTAAGGTGTGCAACCATTTCAGCCCTCACCGGCCATCAGGCACTCCATCCAATCCTCTGGCCATCCGGCCCCGAGCATCCAGTATCCAGTTATAAGCACAGAGCAGACACGGAACGGAAAACCAGCAACTCGGTACCCAGTTTCAAGTTTCCAGTTTCAAGTTTCACCCGGGATATCCAGAATCCAGACGCCAGTATCCAGTATCGGCGGCTGCGCCCTGCCGCGTAGTAGGCAATGCCGCAGGTTCCGTTTTCCACCATTAACGTCGTACAGAGTAAAATGGTCTGATAGAAATTGCTCACACCGCCGGCCTCGGCCGTTATCTGCACCCGGATGTTGTTGGCCTGGGGCGCCGGATAGATCAAAGTTGCGTTGGCCACGCCGCTCGTGGTCTCGACCGAGGCATCAATGGTGCAGCCCTGTATCGGGTCGATGACACCATTGTCATTCTTGTCCTCGCCGGGGTCCAGGATGCCGTTATGGTTCACGTCCTCGGTCGTGCACATGGGCCCGCCCAGGCTGTACATGGTACCGTCCTGGTTGACGTCGTCGCTGAACCAGGTGAGGCCAAAACCGGGGGTTCCTATGGGAGGACACGGTATCAGCGGATTCTTGTTGTCATCCCAGCAATCAATGGTCCCGTCATTGGCCCTGTCTTCATCAAATTCAACGGCAGTCACGGCAAAATAGATCTTTGTCCCGTCAGCCACCGGATTTCCGTTTACATCGGTGGCGATACCGCTGATATCGATCTTAAGCGATCCGCCTGAAGGCTCAAGGGTCTCAAGATTCATGCCAATTCCGATATTGGCGACAGGCCCGGCAATGGTCAATGTGGCCAGGCCATAGCTGCCGCTGAAATCACTCTGGGTATTTGCTTCTATTTGAACACCCTTGAGTGTACTTGTCAATGAACCGGCATAAAAGCTGATGGTCGCCACACCATAGGTGTTGGTGGTCTTGACGCTGGTGCTCAGATACTCGCCGCCGCCGGGGCCTGTATTGATTCTGAAATAGACATTCTGGTTGCCGGCAGGCTGATCGTTCGCATCATACACGTTGGCGGTAATGGTAGAGACGCCCGTATTTACGTCAATGACATCCGGGCTTGCCGTAAGGACGATCTTGTCCGCGGTTCCCCCTGTAACCACCACCTGTGTATTCGCAGCAAGCTCAGTGGGCGGCGTGTCAGTGGCAATGGTTGCACTGGCGTCGATAACCGCTACACCCGATTGATTCCCGGAGGTCAGTGTGCTGGCAGCCTTTCCGTCTGCCCCTGTATTCTGTTGATAGGGATTCAAGGTCCCCAGGGTGGTACTGAAATAGACGGTTTCACCTGCCTTTGGCACCCCTGTTTCCAGGAGTTGTGCCGTGATCTGGCTCGTTTCGCCCCCCACCCGAATGGTCGTGGGATTCGCCGCAAGGGTGAACGAGTACCTGGTAAAATTGACCTGAACGGTCCCTGTAGCACCCAATGCAGTCCCTGTTACCGTAGCAATGCCTGAATCATTGGAGGTGAGCGTTACAGAAGCCTGCCCTGAGGAGTCTGTGGTTTGCGGGGTGGGAGGCGTGAGGGTCCCCTTGTCGGTGGAAAACGTCACGGTCGTGTTGGGTATGGGGTTGCTGGCCGCATCCTTTAATGTCGCCGTGATGGTCGAGCTCCCGCCGGTGAGCAGGCTTTGCGGGTCGGCAGTAAGCGTAAGGGTGAGACCGGTGAATGCCACGATGGTGATCGCCTCTTTGCCCTGGCATTTTGCAGTGACTGTAACGCTGGCATCGACGTAGCGTTCACTCGTGAGTGTTGCCGTTGCCTTGCCGTTGTCGTCCGTGGTGTGAGGGGATGTAATGGATCCCCGGGTGGCGGTAAATGTGACACTGGCCCCCTTGACAACCTGGTTATCGGCTGTTTTGACAAGCGCGGTAATGGTGCTCGTGCTTGCACCGTCAGCCGGGATGCTGGTGGGATTTGCAGATACCCCGATGCTGCCCACATCTGGTACGCCTCCCGTAATTGTCACAGTAACCGACTGGGAAACACCTCCTGAGGAGGCAGTTACCGTTGCAGTGCCCGGGTCTGTACCGGCAATCAGCGAGACCACTACAATCCCGGTGTCATCGGGGGTAGCCGCGCTGCTGCTGGACAGCGTGCCTAGAGTTGTGGTGAAGGTCACTGTCGTCCCTTTTGCTACCGGCTTGCCGCTGGCATCCGTGAGTGTAGCCGTGATGGTGCTGGAACTGGTACCATCGGCGGAGATGCTTGTAGGCAAAGCCACCAGAGTTATGGACCCCACACCTCCGCTTTCCAGGGTAATGGTCACGGTACCTGAAACATTATTGGCGGACATGGCCTGGATGACCACGCTGCCGGGGGTCTTGGAAGCCGTATAGGTCACGATGGCATATCCGCCGCTGGTCGTGGCCGAGGTAGCAGAAAGGGTGCCTGTACCGGATATTATTGTGAAAGTGATCTTCTCACCATCCGCCACAGGATTCCCCTGGGCGTCGTTGACATCGGCACGGACATCGCTTTTGCTGGCACCATCCGCCGTCAGGGTGCTTGGCGTGGCCGTAACGGTTATACTCGCCACCACGGCCCCGGTAAACGTGACCGTAACGCTCTGGGTGACGCCGCTTGCCGTGGCCGTCACCAGAGCAGATCCGGCCGTGGTGCCCGCAATCAGAGAGACCGATACAACGCCCGTGGCATCGGGCGTCGTGACTGTATAGGTCTTGGCGCCATTGCTGAAACTCCCTAATGTGGTTGAAAAAGTTACCCAGGTCCCGGGATTAACCGGACTTCCGACACTGTCGGTCAGCGTGGCTGTAATCTTTGAAGAAGTGCTCCCGTCTGCCGTGATACTCGCCGGGTCTGCCAACAATGCAATGGCAAAGGGCTCTCCGCCCTTTTCAGTAAACGCAACATAGATCGATTGTGTGACACTGTTGGCCGTAGCCGAAACAAGGGCAGACCCGGTCGTGGTCCCGGCGATCAGAGATACGGTCACCATACCGGTGCTGTCAGGTGTTGTGACCGTGTACGTCCGGCTGCCGTTACTGAAACTGCCTAAATCGGTGGTGAAGGTTACCGTGGTCCCGGGTATAACGGCCGCGCCCGTACCATCGGTCAGCGTGGCCTGGACGGCCGAAGAGCTTTTCCCGTCCGCCCAGATGCTGGCGGGATTGGCGGTGAGGACGATGGAAACGGGGTTTCCTCCAAAACCCACATATATAGCCTGCGTCACGTTATTGGATGTGGCCGTCACGAGGGCGGATCCTGCTGTGGTACCCGCTACCAATGAGACTCTCACGATCCCGCTGGCATCCGGTGTTTTTACAGTATAGGTCTGGCTGCCGTTTGAGAGCGTGCCCAGGGCCTCTCCTTTTTGGGCGCTCACCGCAAAGGTCCCTAAGGTTGTCGTGAAGGTCACCTCCGTTCCCGGCGTAACCGGTGTTCCACTGCTGTTCGTCAAGGTAGCCGTAATGGTTGATGAACTTGTTCCATCGGCCGGGATTGAAACCGGAAAGGCCGACAAGGTTACAGACGCGGCAGGTCCTGAAATGGTGACATAGACGGACTGGGATACGCCGTTCGAGCTTACCGTAACCTTTGCTGAACCCGGTGTCGTGCCTGCAATCAGGGCGACCGATGCAACACCGGTTGGAGCTGCATCAAGATCGGGTTTGCCGTCCTTGAGGGGGGGCTGGGTCTGGATGGTGATAGATTTAACATTGCCCATGAAATGGCCGAGGTTCGTAGAAAAAGTGACATTTGTGTAATGACGGACCGGGTTGCCGGCGCTGTCCGTTACTGTAGCTGTGATAGTGGAAGAACTGCTGCCGTCTGCGGGGATGCTGGTAGCACTGACCACAAGTGTAATCGTACCGGTTGCCCCTGCAGTGGTGCCGGAGTCACCCCCTCCCCCGCACGATGCCAAGAAGGCGAATAGGGCGATGGTGATAACGGTTGTAACAACAGATCGGACAGATCCTTTTTTAGTCATTTTTTATATCTCCCTTTTTTGGGTATCGGGTACCGGATATTCGTCATTCGTCATTGGGTGCCCCGTGAAATTTTTATCCCGCTGAATCTTTTTCTGTTTTCCATTCAACCGGGATCCGGAAGGGACAGCGTAAGGATTCTTCGGGCACCGGATAACGAATCACCCTATCACCGATATTTCTTCTTTGAGCCGTTACATATACACCGCGAGACACAAAAACGTCACATTTTTCCTCGGTCCTTCCCACACCTGCCCGATGGAATCTATTCTAACAAATACCCTCTGATGTCTGTGTGAATTTCGGTTGCTATGCTGAAAAACTTTTCGGCAATCTCTTTTGACGGTTTGCCGTCCGGAAGCAACCCCAGGTCCATCGGATATCGGGAACCAATATAAAGTTCGTTTATCTGATCGAATAGTTCTTGGTCGACAGCCAGTTCAATATAGTTTTCAATTTTTCCTTTCAAGGTTATAATATTATGGATTCTCGGCACATGATTCTCTTTCTCTTCCAATACGGCTTTGATGCTTTTCTCTATCGCCTGCTGGGAATGAAAGGCTACCATATGGGTCAGATGCTCATTATCTATAATCTCTCCTATAACAGTCAGATCGTCTTCGGCTGAGTCCAGCCAGTGTTCAGTCTGCCTTTTCATACAGCACTTTTCCGGTCTTTGTTATTTCGTTATAAAACGAACTCCCGCTTTCTGAAATAATATCGTATTCCCCTTTTGTATATACCACCAAATCGACAGGCACTTTTTTGCTTAATGCATAAATATTTCTGCGGACCAGCAGTCTGTTCCTCATTTTTTCATCATAATTATTTGCTATTTCCGGAGAATCCAGTATTACGAGCAGATCCAGATCGCTGTCTTCTGAGAAAACTCCGTTGGCATAAGAGCCGAACAAAATTATCTTATACGGATTGATCTGTCTGATATTTCTTATTATTTCTGGAAGATATTTTCTGTTGTCTTCCATGTCCTCTCACAAATATTCTCTTGGCGTACACACGGAAATTTTAAATTTCATCCAGGCCCGTCATGCATTCGAGTCAGTACCAATTT
>CAZACO010000185.1:0-7370 GCA_964483185.1 uncultured Desulfobacteraceae bacterium | reverse complement strand
ATCCCTGTTTGCTCGCCGAATGGTCAGATGGAATATCTCCGCAGCCTGCGGTGCACGTGTGGTGAGCCGAAGAATCTACCCTTCGGCCTGGAAGCCCTACGGGCTGGAAGCGGAGCCGGAGGCCTCAATCTCGGCGTCAATCCGCCAGAGGCCGATAAAACGGCGGGGTTCCTTGTGTCCCGCCTGGCGGGATACGTTACCGCGCAACCCCTTGTTTCCCATTATTCAGGCCTTTGAAGCGGGATATCCCATTTTTTCATATACTTCCATATGGCGGTTCTGCTCACGCCCACACGCCTGCCCACCTCGGCCTTGTTCCAGTCGCATTCACGAAGGATCTCGATCAGGATGTCGCGGGAAAGTCTTGTCCTTGAAGAAAAGCTGTTTGGGGGAGGATCGGGTGTTTTGGAGACAACGGGTTGATACGGTAGCTGCCGTATTTCAACAGGCAGGTCAAAGAGATCGATCAGGTCGCCGATACAGAGGACAAAGGCGTGTTCAATGGCGTTTTCCAGTTCACGCACGTTGCCGGGCCAGTTGTAGTCCATGAGGATTCGCATGGCAGACGGCGAAACGCCGTTAATCCGCTTGCCGGTCTTTTCGTTCTGGAGCTTGATGAAGTGGCTTGCCAGGAGAGGGATATCTTCTCTCCTTTTTCGCAGGGGGGGGATATGGATGGGGAATACCTTCAGGCGGTAATAGAGGTCTTCACGGAAATTTCCGCTCCTGACGAGGCCGTACAGATCCTTGTTGGTGGCTGCAATGATCCTGATATCGATGTTCCGCTTTCGCGATTCGCCCACCCGCTCAATCTCCCGTTCCTGGAGCACACGAAGGAGTTTCACTTGAATGAATGGGCTTATTTCACCGATTTCATCAAGGAAGATCGTCCCACCGCCGGCCTCCTCAAAGCGGCCGACACGGTCACGAACCGCCCCTGTAAATGCGCCTCTTGCATGTCCGAACAGTTCGCTCTCCAACAGTGATTCTGAAAGTGCACTGCAGCTTACCGCTAAAAAGGGCATGCCGGATCGGTCGCTGTTGTAATGGATAGCGCCCGCAACCAATTCCTTGCCTGTACCGCTCTCACCCTGCACAAGGATGGTTGCGTCGCTCGCAGCAGTGGCTCTGATGGCTGAAAAGACCTGCTGCATAGCATGGCTCTTTCCGATGATGTTGTCAAATTTATGGATTTCTCCCAGACGCAGGTTGGCCTCTTCCGCCCTGCGTCTGGCCTTTTCAAGTTCCGTGAGATCCGTAACCGTTTCAACAACACCCTTTATCGATCCATGGCCGTCGGTTACCAGTCTTGCACTTTTCACAACAGGTATGTCAAAGCCGTTTTTGTGGCGCAGAAAACATTCTTTGGCCTGAACCTTGCCATGTTCGTAAATTCCGCATTCGCTGATGCCTGCGGGACAGCTCTTGGAGAAGCAGAGGCTGAAATTGAGCATCATGCAGTCTTTGCCGATGGCCTCTTCGGCAGTGTAGCCGGTGATACGTTCCATTGCCGGGTTCCATGATGTGATATGGCCCTTGTCATCAAGGGTGAACACGCCGTCCGCCATAGATTCCAACAGTAAACCTGCGAATTTGGGATCCAATATGGTCTTGTTTGCCATGGCCGCCCCCTTCCGGTTTCCCCGTTTCAGGGGGTGATGGGTAAAGGTGAATCGGTTTCTTTTATGAAGAAATGTAACGTTACAATAACGTTACTTCTTAGTATATGTAACGCTCCCTTTCCTGTCAATCGGTTTGTTATTTTTCGTCAACACCATTTCTGCCTTTTGTGAAATATCCGAAATTGACCTTGTATGACAACAGGTTATGCGTTCGTCCCTCTGTGGTGACAGACCGGGATAGCGTTTGTGCAAGCAGGTGGCACGATTGTTGATTAGGTTTCTGAGCAGGCTCTTGACCGAGGGCAATCATACAAACACTTCATCCCGCTGTAACGGGACAGAGGAGGGGATTGAAATGGAAATCAAACAGATTCAGTCGGCAGAGGGGTTTGAAAAGGCGATCGAAGGCGGGGTTACACTCATGGATTTCAACGCGCCCTGGTGTGCGCCGTGTCGTTCCCAGGAACCGATTCTTGAGAATCTGGCCGGGCAATTTCAGGGAAAGGCACTGATCGCATCGATGAATGTTGATGAGAACCGGGACATAGCAACAAGGTTAGGGATATTGAGCATCCCTACCCTGGCTATCTTCAAGAACGGTAAAGAGATACAGCGTTATGTGGGGCTTCAGCCCGAAAGCACCCTTTCAGAGGCCCTGGAGGCAGTTCTGAAATAAGGGGGAGGGAAAACCATAAGGCCTTATCTAAGGTGGATACGGTTACCTGTAAGAGGAAGATGGGAAAACCTTTAGGAAAAAGGAGAATGTTATGGAAAGGATGTTTGAAGGCTTTACCCTGGGCAATGTGAATCTGGTGAACCGATTTGTCTTTCCCCCGATCAAGCTCGGTTATGGAAACCCGGACGGAACGGTGACAGAAAGACAGCTCACCTTTTATCAACAGATCGCGAAGAACGGGCCTGCCCTGTTGATCCTGGAGCCTGTGTCGGTGACGGCTGACGGCAGGGAACACCCTAAACAACCGTGCGTTCATCTCCCGGAAAGCACTGCTGAACTCAAAAAAATTGTTGATGTCGTCCATGGCGAAGGTCGCCTCGCCTGCCTCCACTTGAATCATGCGGGCGCGGCCGCCCTCCCCAAGATCATCGGAGGTCCTCCCAAGGCGCCATCGGTGATGACGTGCGTGGCCAGGGAAGAGACGGTTTCAGAGACCCTGCGTGAGGAAGAGATCGAGAAGATCCTTGTTGGTTACGGATCTGCGGCCCAAAAGGCCCGGGATGCAGGGTTTGACATGATAGAGATTCAGGGGGGCCACGGATATCTGATATCGCAATTTCTGAATTCAAAACTGAACAAACGGGATGACCGCTTTGGTCAGGACCGGGTCCTCTTTGCAAGGGAGGCCATTTCAAAGGTCAAGGAAGGGGCCTCCGATCTTCCCTTAATCCTCCGGATATCCGGTAATGAGATGTCCCCTGAGTTCGGGATCAGCCAGGAGGACCTGCTTCCCCTCGTTGAACTGGCCAAGGAAAGCGGCATCCATGCCATCCACGTGGGCATGGGAAATTCCTGCTTCAGTCCCCCATGGTATTTTCACCATGCCAGTCTCCCGGACAAGCCTCAGATGGACGCCCTGGCCTGGGTGCGTCAACACACAGCGCTTCCCCTGATTGTGGCAGGGAGAATGGGGAGAAAGGAGAAAATTACCCAGGTTCTGGATCATGGCTCTGCCGATCTGGTGGCCCTCGGAAGGCCCCTTATTGCCGATCCGGAGTTGATAGAAAAATGGCAAAATGGGAGGGATGATGAGATCATGTACTGTGGCTATTGCCTCCAGGGATGTCTCCATCGCATGAAAAGCGGAGAGCCATTGGGGTGCAACCTGAATCCGGCCGTAGGGTTGCCCGAACTTGAGCAAACCACGAATCCGATGAACGTCCTGATCGCGGGAGGAGGCCCGGCAGGCATGAGTACGGCTCTTTACATGGCCAAGGCGGGTCACCATGTCACATTGGCAGAGAAATGCGATCACCTGGGCGGGCAGTTTGCTATTGCATGGCAGGCCCCTGGCAAGGATACCATGAAACAGGGTCTGGATGGACTGGCGTATGCGCTAAAGGCGAGCGGGGCTTCGATCCTTATGAACCGGGAAGTGGATACCGCCCTTGTCCAGGAACAAGGGCCGGATCTCCTTGTCTGGGCGGCAGGAGCGATTCAGAATATCCCCGCGATCGACGGGCTTGACGATCAGCATGTCATGACATCCATTGAGTATTTCCAGGGAGAAAAGGACGTCAAAGGCCCGAGGGTACTGGTCATCGGGGCCGGAAGGGCCGGGGTCGAGATCGCTGAGAAGTTGGGCAGGGAGGGTTACGACGTACTGGCTACAAAACGGACCGATCCCATCGGGAGCATGATGGAAATGATCACCAAAAAACTGGCCCTGATGAGGATCGGGCAGATGGAGAACGTGACCCTGATGCCTCATACAACGGTGAAGGCGTTCAAGACTGACCGCGTGGAGGTGGAAAAGGACGGTGAGGGGCTCACTCTGCAACCCTTCCAGACCGTGATCTTGGCTTCCGGCATGCTGTCTGCGCCTGGACCCGATGGAGATATGGTGAACAGGGTTCCTAAAGTTGAAATCATCGGAGATGCCAGGGAGGTACAGGATATCTTCAGGGCTGTCCATGCGGGATACGATCTGGCGCTGAAGTACTGAGAGCGGGTATCAACCTCGAAATATCAGGCAACTGAAAGCTGTCAGAGTTGCCGGTCGAAGATGCGCCGGCCTCTGTTGTATAATGAGATCATTTCACTGAATCTATATAATAGAAGGAGACAATCAAATGGAATCCATATCATTTTCTGACATTGCCATTGTATCCTGCGGGACGTTGAGCATGGAATTGAACCATCTCAGGGACGAAGGCTTTTTGGATATGAACCACCTGTTTCTGACCACCCCCGGACTCCATGAGGACATTCGTGAGCTGGAGCGTCAGTTGATCTCGCGGATCAACAAGGCCAAAGAAAAGGCGGACAAGGTCCTTGTCGTGTACGGCGGCAAGTTCTGCTATGTGAATGCCGATGCGCCCACGAGGACCATGCGAACGATCATCGAAGAACAGGGACCGGGGGTGACACGGATCGAGGCGACCCACTGCATGGACATGATCGCCAGCCAGGAGGATCGGGAGAAGATCGCTCAGGAAGTGGCCGGCGGGGAGAAGGTCTGGTGGATGACCCCCGGCTGGGTCAAGTTCCGTCACAATGTCTTCAAGGGGTGGGACAAAGGCCTTGCCAATGAGAATTTTCCCCGGCACACGGGAGGCGCCGTGGTGCTCGACGGCATCGGATACCTGGATCGGTACATGAACGAGCACCCGGAGGAATTCCTGGAATACTGCGATTGGATGGGAATCCCCATGCAGGCCTATCCGGTTACCCTTGACCGTTTTAGATCGCTCCTCGTTGACCAGGCAAAGATTCTGTTGGGGAGTTAGATACACACGGATCAACCAATATCTCGCCAGTAAAGGCATGCATCAGGAGACAACATGCGTGAGGAAAACAGACGAGATTCTGAGGATCCGATCCTCCTTGTGGCCGTGGATTTCTCGTATTGCTCCATGTTAGCACTCAGGAAGGCGAAGGATCTGCAGGCGCTGAGAAACGGCAGGATGGCAGTCCTGCACGTGATTGATCACGCTTTTGTGGAGCAGTGCAGACGATATCGCCTGGGAAGTGAAAGCGACATCAAGAAGAAACTGTTTCTTGGCGCGAAATCGAAGCTGCGGGATTTTCTGCACAGGGAAGGGCTCGACGAGGGGGATGTAACCATGATAGTCTGTGAAGGCACGCCCTGCATAGAAATCAACAAAAAAGCGACCGAGATCGATGCCGACATGGTTGTGATAGGGAGTCAGGGAAAATCAGGAGATATGAAGAGTATTTTCTTCGGCAGCACCGCCGAAAGAGTTCTTCGTTTCATTACAAAACCGGTGCTTTGCGTCCCTGCAAAGGCGGATTACCAAACGGGACAGAAAGGATGACAGGCCAAAAGATAATGGAGAGCAGGATCAAGGGACACACTCTGAATGAGGAAGAGGCCATTCAGGAACAACTTGAAGAACTGAAATCCAGGATTACTCAGCTTCACAAGGGTATCCCATGCCTGAAGCAATGTTCCCGTTTGAGCACTCTTCTACAGAAAATGTATGAAATACGGGAAGGCCTCAATCTGTTGGAAAAGGGACTGCTGCAGACCCATCTCAAGTGCTGTATTTCCCCCAATTTAAACATCCCGGCAGAGGTCATTCTGTCACTCTCCAGGCTGAGTGAGAAACGCCATGGCGCAATCATCGTGATGGAACATGAAGACAACCTGGATGAACACCTTCAAGGGGGAACGGTTATTGAGGCGGCTGTCAGCACACCCATTTTAGAGAACATCTTTTATCCTGGAAGTCCTCTCCATGACGGGGCAGTGATCATCCGAAACAACAACGTCTATAAGGCAGGCGTCCTGCTCCCCCTGGCACCCCACACCTCAGAACTGGAGGCCCTCGGTCTGGGATCCAGGCATCGGGCAGCCCTTGGTCTCAGTCAGGTCAGTGATGCCCTGGTCATTGTTGTGTCTGAAGAGAAGGGATGGATATCGATGGCCCTTCAGGGCCAGTTATACCCGAACCTGGGTACGTTTGCCCTGCTCGAAAAGCTGGAGTATACCCTGGAGGATGAAAAACAGTAAGTCCGCAGCAGCCGTCGCTGCCAGGGCACCCTATTGATAGATTATTTTAATGGTTACGCCTTTTAAGAGATTGCATGGGGAAGTGAGTGGAGATGAGGGATCCTTGAAGGGCTGGACATCAGGAGCGGTTGAACTTGCTTGCCTGTGCCATTGCCAAAGAGATGTGTTTTGATGAAGATCGGCTTTGGGTATTGATAAGGCATTGGAAGAGATGCCACAGAACAAAAGGGTTCTTTACGAGCCTGAAGTGGTGGATGCCTGTTTAACCCTGTTCAGAGAGAAACGGTTTTATTTTGAGATGAGATAGAGAGGGCTGCAAATTCGCCGGATGTCTGACAGGCGTGCGGCGAGGAGTGCGACCAGAGAGCAAAGGGAGGATTCATGAAATACAAACTGCTGATGTTTACATGTTATGGCGGATGCGCAACAGGCGTTTCGGCATCGAAGGCATGCATAAGGATATGGGAGGAACACCCGGATGATGTTAAGATCGGTTGCCTGCCGGCTGTGGTCGTACCTTGGAAATTGAAGTCAATTATCAAAAGCTCGGAGAAACGAATTCTGATTGATGCCTGTCCTGTGAAGTGCGGCAAGGTGCTCATGGAGAGAGAGGGGATGACGGTGGGCCGTTACATTGAGCTGACTTCGATACTCGGCGTCAAAAAGGCGAAGAAATTACCTTCGGAGGATTTTGAGGAAGAGGTTTATAAGCTTATCAGAAAAGAGGTGGATACGCTGTTATGATCATTGCGGCCGTTTTACAGGGATACATCTTTCAATCAATTGAAGGGGCACTCTCCAGGAATGGGTAACTGGATACTGGATACTGGCCCGGGCCGAACTTTTCTGTCCGGTGAGACTGGGCCGCTTCAGCGATCAGCGGCCTTGAAGTTAGAGGGATAAAGGAGCGGCGGAATGGAACATCAGAGAAAGGGTCTGGTTGGTGCCGATGGAACTGGGAAGGATTTTCAGAATATCGCTTTCTACAGTTTCATTATCGAGAGCCTGCCGGTCGGTATCCTGACTGTCAATCCAC
>CAZACO010000184.1:0-7381 GCA_964483185.1 uncultured Desulfobacteraceae bacterium | reverse complement strand
GTTGAAAAAGATGGATGACAGTTATTTCTATGTATCCGGGTTTAAGGCAGTCTGTCAGCGTTTTGCAGCAATGTTCCCCCTGACAATTTTGGCCAAAAACTCTGTGCCTCCGAGTGCTCTGTGAGAGAAAAAAGACCTTTTCAGGGTTACTATCAAGCCATTCGTTTTACGGGTGGTAGTTGACTCCACTGTGGGCACGACGGGTTTCCGATCCTTGTCTGTTCTGAAACAACTTGACAATAAGGGATCAAATAAACAATCATTTTTTATCTATTCTATACAGGCTCCCTTAAAACTTCAACCTCTATGAGGCAAGAATGAGTTCGGAAGGTCTGATAACGATCAATGATCAGGAGTTTATATACACCCATGGTGAAACGATCCTCCAGGTGGCGCAGCGGCATGGCATCTATATACCTACCTTTTGTTACTTGAAGGGGACGACACCGACAGGTGCATGCAGGATCTGTCTGGTGGAGGTGCAAGGGGCCAGAAACCTTGTGGCGTCCTGTGCAGCCCCTGCCGCTCACAACATGGTGGTCAGTACGGATACACCGAGGGTCGTGAAGGCCAGACGGCTGAACCTAGAACTGCTTCTTGCTTCGGGACATCATTACTGTGCCACGTGCGAGGCGGACGGGGATTGTCTGCTTCAGGAGTTGGCATATAAATATAGGATCGAGACCGTCCGTTATCCGGAAAGTCCCACAAAATATCCGACCGAGGTCAACGCCCTCATCACTCGAGATTTTTCCAGGTGTGTATTATGCGGGCGCTGCGTACAGGCGTGCAATGACGTTCAGGTCAATCGGGCCATCTCTTATGGATATCGTGGGACCGACTCGAAAATTGTCACAACGGGAGACAGACCTTACGCCGATTCTGATTGTGTATTTTGTGGAGAATGTGTTCAGGTCTGCCCTGTGGGTGCGCTGATCTCGACGCAGAGCCGTTTTAAGGGAAAGGCATGGGAATTCCGGAAGGTGCGTACGACGTGTCCTTATTGCGGTGTAGGATGTCAGATGTTCCTGCACGTAAAGGACAACCAGGTGGTAAAGGTAACGGGCGTTACGGATGTGGGTCCAAACTACGGAAACCTTTGCGTAAAGGGGAGATTCGGTAACGACTTTATCGGTCATCCGGACAGGCTCAAGACTCCCCTGATCAAGGAAAATGGACATTTCAGGGAGGCGTCTTGGGATGAAGCGCTGAACCTTGTTGCCAAAAAGCTGACTCAAATAAAGGCCGAGACAGGTCCTGATACCATCATGGTCCTGAGCAGTGCGAGGGTGACCAATGAAGAAAATTATCTGGTCCAGAAATTTGCCAGGGCCGTGATCGGCACCAATAACGTAGACCATTGTGCACGACTCTGACATGCTTCCACAGTGGCCGGTCTGGCCGCAGCCTTTGGAAGCGGGGCCATGACAAACCCGATTTCCGATATTGAGAAGTCCGATGTGATATTGATTACCGGTTCAAACACCACGGAAAACCATCCGGTCCTGTCTTCCTATGTGAAGCGGGCCGTGACGTTCAAAGGCGCAAAACTGATTGTGGTGGACCCCCGAAAGATTCCGATTACACAGTTCGCCACGCACTGGCTGAGACAAAACCTCGGAACCGACGTTGCGTGGATCAATGGCATGATGCATGTCATCATCCGGGAAAAACTTTATGATGAGGAATATGTCCGTTCCCGGACGATCGGCCTGGATGAACTGAAACAGAGTGTTATAAAATACACGCCGGAGCATGTGGAGGGAATCACGGGAATAGAGAAGGACCCGCTCATAACGGCTGCCCGCCTATATGCGCAGGCCCCGGCTGCATCGATCCTGTATGCCATGGGCATTACCCAACACACCACCGGGACCGACAATGTTAAGTCATTGGCCAATCTGGCCATGCTCTGTGGCAATGTGGGTATAGAGGGCGGCGGAGTGAACCCTCTGCGTGGTCAGAACAATGTCCAGGGTGCCTGCGACATGGGCGCCTTGCCCAATGTGTACACGGGCTATCAGAAGGTCGTTGATCTGGCGACCCGCTCGCACATGGAAAAGGCGTGGGGTGTTAAAAACCTTCCCCAGTACGACGGCCTCACCGTGACTGAAATGATGGAAAACGCCGATGAAGGAAGGGTGAAGGGGATGGTTATTGTCGGCGAAAACCCGATGGTTTCGGACCCTCATCTGAACCATGTGGCAACGGCACTGGAAAAACTGGATTTTTTGGTAGTCCAGGATATTTTTCTCACGGAAACGGCCCAAATGGCGGATGTGGTGCTGCCGGCCGCCTCTTTTGCCGAAAAAGAGGGGACGTTCGTCAATACGGAAAGAAAGGTTCAACGGGTGCGCAAGGCCGTCGAGCCGCCGGGAGAGGCGAGAGAAGACTGGAAAATCATATCTGAGCTGTCCCGCCGTATGGGTTATCCGATGCATTATGAAAACGCTTATGCCATTATGGAAGAGATCGCCAGGGTAACGCCCTCTTACTGTGGCATAGAATACAGCCGTCTTGAAAAGGATGGCATCCATTGGCCCTGCACCGGAACGGATCACCCCGGAACACCCTGCCTGCACATGGATGCGTTTACGTGCGGCCTTGGCGTGTTTCATGCCATAGAGTATCAGCCTCCCGCAGAGCTGACAAACGAAGAATACCCCCTGTTTCTCACCACAGGCCGTGTCCTCTACCAGTTCCATACGGGTAGTATGACCATGAAATCCCCGGGGCTGAACGAACTTGCGCCCGAATGTTTTGTTGAAATCTCGGCCGAGAATGCCGAGGAATACGGCATAAGGGATGGAGATAGACTGAAGGTTTCATCGAGAAGAGGTGAGATTATAGCAAAGGCGCTGGTATCGGACATGGCGGTGAAAGGCACTATTTTTATTCCTTTTCATTATGCACAGGCCGCTGCCAACCGGTTGACCCATGCGGCTCTTGACCCGATTGCAAAGATTCCGGAGTTCAAGGTGTGCGCGGTGCGGATCGAAAAACAAGGGGGCGATGATCCATAGACGGAGAAAAAGACCGGCACGGTCACGTCCCTGTCTTCACGCCTGAACGTTGAACCCTGAACCCCTGGCCCAGACCGGGTTGTTCGGTGCATCAACAATGGCTCGTTCAGTGAAGCAAATACCGGGCCGCCAATTTCGAATCAGACACGTCGCGCCAGGGGAGGCTGTGAACGCCTACACATCGTTTTACAGGGCAGACATCATAGGCAATCCTCGGAGATTGGATCATGCATCATATCATAGACCCTTCTACTTTGAATCCCCACCTGACCCCCGAGGTGATGGCAAGGGTGGATGAATGGATCGATTATTATAGACACCGGCCGGTTAACCTGATCCCGGTACTTGAAGAATGCCAGGAGATTGTCGGGTATCTCCCCGTTGAACTCCAGGAATACATAGGAAGGGGCCTCAATATCCCGGGGAGCACCGTCTATGGGGTGGTCACTTTTTACTCCTACTTTTCCATGGTGCCGAAAGGGCGGCACGTCATAAAGGTGTGCATGGGCACGGCATGTTATGTGAGGGGTATCGGCGAAGTGCTGAACCGAATCAAGTCGCTCTATCATCTGGAGGTGGGGGCCACCACTGAAGACATGCGATTTTCACTCGAAGCGGTGCGCTGTCTCGGCGCCTGCGGTCTGGCACCCGTAATGGTCATCGATTCGGACACCCATGGCGGCGTAAGCCCTGACCAGGTTCCAGAAATATTGAGTCGCTACGAATAGTTCTTCTAAACGAAGCGCATACGGCATATCCGGAGGTATCTTGATGCCGAAAATCCGTGTGAAAGATCTTCAGGCCATCAAAGAAAAAGCCAGGGTTTCCATGGCCATTCGAAGAGGAAATGCCAGCGATCTCCTTATGCCGGGTGAGGGGGACTCAACATACTTGCTCCTCTGTGGAGGTACGGGATGTCAGGCAACGGGCAGCGTCAGGGTCAGAGATGCGCTTTTAGAGGAGATAGACAAGCGAGGGCTCTCTGACACGTACAAGGTCGTTGAAACGGGATGCAACGGTTTTTGTGCGCAAGGGCCGGTGATGGTCGTGCAACCTGACGGGATCTTCTACGAGAAGCTGAAGGCCGATGATGCTCCTGAAATTGTCGAAGAGCACCTTGTAAACGGTCGGTTCGTTGAACGGCTGATGTTTGTGGATCCCGCCACCAAGACGTCGATTCCGCGTCTTTCCGACATACCTTTTTTTGCCGAGCAGAAACTCATCGTGCTCAAAAACAAGGGGATCGTCGATCCTGAGGTCATCGATGACTATATCGCTGTTGATGGTTACCTTGGCGCGGCCAAAGCCCTGTTGGAAATGACGCCTCAAGAAGTTGTTGCACAGATCAAAGCCTCGGGTCTCAGGGGACGCGGTGGTGCAGGTTTTCCGACCGGGCTCAAGTGGGAATTTGCGTCCATATCGCCCGATGAGGTGAAATATGTGTTATGCAATGCTGACGAGGGAGATCCCGGCGCTTTCATGGACAGGAGCGTTCTCGAATCTGATCCCCATGCGGTGCTGGAGGGAATGATCATAGCGGCCAAGGCCATCGGGGCGCGTCAGGGCTATATATACTGCCGGGCCGAATATCCGCTCGCAGTCAAAAGACTCAACATCGCCATCTCACATGCCCGGAAATACGGCCTTCTCGGGAAAGACATCCTGGGGAGCGGATATGATTTTGATCTGGAAGTATACCAGGGCGCAGGGGCCTTTGTGTGCGGAGAAGAGACTGCACTGATGCAGTCCATAGAAGGGAAGCGGGGCATGCCCAGGCCCAGGCCGCCTTTTCCGGCACATCAAGGACTTTTTAAAAAACCTACTGTTCTCAACAACGTAGAAACATACGCCAATGTAGCGCAGATCATCCTCAAAGGTGGCGACTGGTACGCCGGGATAGGTACGGAGAACAGCAAAGGGACAAAGGTCTTTGCATTGACGGGGGATGTCAAAAACATCGGTCTTGTTGAAGTGCCTATGGGAACATCCCTTAGGAGTATCATCTATGACGTGGGCGGAGGGATCATCGGCAAGAAACGGAAATTAAAGGCCGTTCAGTTGGGTGGACCGTCCGGCGGCTGCGTACCGGCCCAGTTCATCGATACTCCCGTGGATTTTGAATCGATCATTCAGGTGGGTGCCATCATGGGGTCGGGGGGTATGATTATCATGGATGATCACACCTGCATGGTAGACATGGCCCGTTTTTTTATGGATTTTATTCAGGATGAATCCTGCGGCAAATGCACCCCCTGCCGCGAGGGGACAAAGCGGATGCTTCAGATCCTTGAAAAGATTACGAACGGAGAGGGCGAATCCGGCGACATCGAACTCTTAGAAGAGCTGAGTGAAGGGATCAAGGACGGCTCCTTATGCGGACTGGGTCAGACGGCTCCGAACCCGGTGCTCTCAACCCTTCGTCACTTCATGGATGAATACGAGGCCCATATTTACGAAAAGAGATGCCCGGCAAAACGGTGCCCTGCCCTCCTGAAGTTTGAAGTGGACCCGGACGTGTGCGTTAAATGCGGAATCTGCTACAGGCATTGTCCTGCCGATGCCATCGAATGGAAAAAGAAGGAACCCGCTTACATAGATAAGATCAAATGTATCAAATGCATGTCCTGTTTCAGCCATTGTCCTTCCGATGCAATATCTTAGGGGTTCAGCCTGCACCCTATGGCCAAGGCTTCCCTCCGGCATTATACCTGTTTGACGTTTAACCGCTCTTTTTATATACTCTCAGTTGATAAAGGATGGGGTATTGCCGCCATAAAGGGGATAGGTCTATGCGAAAGAGAGTGGTTATAACGGGTTTGGGACCTGTTACGCCGATAGGAATCGGGAAGGAAGCATTTTGGCAGTCTTTGATAGCCGGCAGGTCCGGTGCGAGGAGGATCCATTTTGAAAAATGTGACATGGATCAGTATGCCTCTCAGGTCGCCTGTACCGTGGAGGACTTCTCATTGGAAGACTTTATAGAAAAAACCAAGGATTTCAGATATCTTGGTAAAACATCTCAGTTTGCCATGGCCGCAACGAAACTGGCCCTGGAAGACGCGGGATTTGTGTTAGATCTGTTCGAGCGGGAAAAGGGTCACCAAGCCTACAGCCTGAGAGGTGTGAACCCTCGAAACATCGGGGTGATACTGGGTGTAGGTGCCCAAAACATGGACCTCTGCGAAAAATGGCACCGGCAATTCCTCAAATACAGCGGCCCAAAACGGATCTCCCCCTTCGCCGTACCCCATGTGCAGATATGTTCCATCCCGGTGAACGTCACCATAACTTTCGGCATCAAAGGCATCGCCTGCAGCGTCTCCACCGCCTGCGCATCTGCCAATCATGCCATCATTGAGGCATACAAACAGATCCTCCTGGGTGAGGAACAGATCATGGTCACAGGGGGAGCCGATGCCTGCATCACGCCCTATGTGTTCGGCGGCTTTGCGGCCATGAACGCCATGAGCAGAAGAAACGATGACCCCCAGAGGGCATCGCGGCCTTTTGATAAGGACAGGGATGGTTTTGTGATGGGGGAGGGTTCAGGCGTAATCATCTTGGAGGAATCGGAGCACGCTTTGCAGCGGGGAGCGCATATCTACTGTGAGTTGTCCGGCTACGGGGCGACATCGGACGCCTACCACATCGCCGCCCCGGATCCCGAAGGAGAGACCCAGTGCCAGGCGATGAAAGATGCCATGAAACGGGCCCTGACCTCCCCTGAAGAGATCGATTACATAAACGCCCACGGCACATCAACGCTCCTGAATGACCCTACTGAGACCCTGGCGATCAAAAAGGCCTTGGGAAGAGCCGCAGAGCACGTAGCTATCAGCTCTACCAAATCGATGACAGGCCATCTGATAGGGGCCGCAGGCGGGATAGAAATGATCGCCACGGCCCTGATGATGGAGAGGGGAAAGATCCATCCGACCATAAACCTTGAAACCCCTGGAGAAGGGTGTGATCTCTTCTACGTACCCCGACAGGCCATCGATAAAAAAATCGACAAGGCCATAAGCAATAACTTCGGATTTGGGGGGCAAAACGCCTCAATCTTGGTGAGCCGATACGATCTCTAAAATTCCCGGATGTGAAATCATATGGATATAGGCATTTTCGCAATGAATATAGTGGGTTATAACCGCATAGTTGAGCCTATTTCTTGTCCAAAACTTCTCTCAATTTGCGTGATAATTCGCTCATTTTGGCAGGTTTCTGAATAAAGCCATCGCAGCCACGATCCAATATTTGGCTCGCTGTCCCATTCATGCTGTACCCGCTTGCAAGAACAACTTTTATGTCAGCGTTGATCTCTTTGAGCTTGTCATACGTATCGCCACCACTCATATCCG
>CAZACO010000183.1:0-7390 GCA_964483185.1 uncultured Desulfobacteraceae bacterium | reverse complement strand
GTGTTTGTCCTGGGATTGTCACCTGTAGCTTTATAGGAATCATACCCCCAGGAAGAACCATCTTCTGCGATCCACATCTCAAAATGATCTCCCCGGAAATACCTATCGTCAGTTAGAACAGTGGCAAAAAACCTGGGATCGCGGTTCTCGAAAGGATGGTCCGGATCGTAGCCTGACGCAGGATTAACCGATCCATCCGACAAGAATGCCGGTTCTCCGTTGATCATGTCGTAATCATCAATCAGGTTCGCGGAAGGCCCGTTACTGCCCCACCATCCGCCATAACCTTCATAACGGCGGTTGAAATTATTCATGGGTGCCTGTTGACCGTTAGCGGTGGTAAAGCCCCTGGAAAAAATCACTTCGTTATTGGCATCTCCCTGGTTGAGTTCAAAAAGTTTCTGGTAATCCGGATACAGAGCGTAACCTTGGTTTAACAGAGCTTCTGCGGCATCAGCGGCTTTCTGCCATTTTTGCAGGTCTTTTGTTGGACTGAACAAAGGAGAAGCTGCATAGAGGTACAAACGGGAAAGCAGAGCCTGGCAGACATTCACTGAAGCCCTTCCGTAATCAGGATCGGTTGATTGATACTTATCCGGCAAAACTGCCTTGGCCGCACTAATATCCTGTTCAATAAAAGTCACGCATTCATCAAAGGTATTTCTCGTAAATTGTACTTCATCACCGAGTTCATAAACCTGGTCGACGATGGGTACTCCGCCAAACCTTTCAATGAGGTTGAAATAGATGAACGCTCTTAAAAACCTGGCCTCTCCAATCAATTGGTCTTTATCATCCATTTGAACATCTGTTTCACTCATTTTTTCCAGGAAAACATTGATCTTGCGAATATATTCATACGCACGATCCCAGTAATACATGTAACCGCTGCCCGAAGCCCAGAATCCAGCTGAATTGCCGCCTGCCTGTGCAATATTGTCCGGAGTATACGTGTTGAGTTTAAAAAGGTTGGCCCCGCAGCAGGGAGCATTGTTAAAAGCTTCATCCGTATATTTGGAATACATGTGGATGTAAAATCCGTGAGGTATCGCGTTGTAAAGCTCAGTCTGATAAGCATGTATAAGGTTTGCATCACTCCATACGGCACTTTCGGCAATCCTATCCTGAGGTGTAATATCCAGGATGTTTTTCTGACAGGTAACACTGAACAGTACAAGTAATACTAAAGGTATTATTCTTTTTATCTTTTTCATAATTACTATCATTTTAAAATTTGATATTAATACCAAAATTTATAATCCTCAGGGGTGGATAGGTTCCAAATCCTCCGCTAATTTCCGGATCTCTCCATGTAATTTCTTTAGCCCAGGTCAATAAATTAGTACCACTTACAAATAAGCGGACGTCATTAAGACCTATTTTATTGGAAAGATTGCTCCCCAGGTTGTATCCAAATTCAAGGTTTTTAATCCTGATAAACGTAGCATCGTAAAGGAAGAAGTCCGTAGCGCCAGGTTGCCAGGTATCTGCCCGGGGCATGGTAGCGCCCTCCGTGTTGTCCACAGTCCAGCGGTTGGTTGCCCGGTAAACGACATTATTGTCAAGATTTGTTCGCGCAAATGATTCAAGCCCACCATCATAGGACCAGGCATTGGTTTGTCCCTGGAAATATAAGGTCAGGTCAAATCCTTTATATGCCAGATATGTTGTCAGGCCAAAAACATATTCCGGAGTTGGAGAATTGTTGGTCATATACCGGTCATTTCCGTTTATTACACCATCGTCATTGAGGTCAACTAACATGATGTCGCCTATCTGAGCTCCGTTGCCGTGTGGGAAATTGTCGTACTCTTCCTGGTTGTCGATAATTCCATCAGATTTGTAATAAAGTCCTGATCCAAGGGGATGTCCGGTTTGTGCCATATAAGGTTCAGCTGGCGGCACTTCGTCCATATATATTATCTTGCTTCGTGCGAAAGATACGTTTGCATTCACTGAATAGGTCAGTGTTCCAAGAGTGTTGCGATGTGTCAACATCAGTTCATATCCGTGATTCTTCACCTTCCCGATATTCTGGTCGGGTAATGCGGGAAATCCAAATACATGACTTACCGAAAGGACAGGCTGGAGAAGGATGTTAGATCTGGTTTCGTTAAATATTGTTAGTTCTGCACCAAGCAATCCCTTCCACATTGAAGCTTCCAGTCCAAAGTCCAGCTTCTTGCTAACCTCCCAGGTAATATCCGGGTTGGGCATGGTGCTTGAGTAAATTCCCGGCGAATCGGCACCGCCAAAAACATAATTGTTACCAAACTGGAAAGCCTGCAGGTATTGGTATGCAGGCACCCGGTCGTTACCCAACTCGCCATAAGAACCTCTGAGTTTCAACTCGTTTATGAACGGCAGATTGGCCTTGATGAAATCTTCTTCTGAGAGCCTCCATCCAGCTGAAACCGCAGGGAAGAATCCATATCTTTTCCCTTCCGGAAAAATCTGTGAACCATCGTATCGGAATACAAATTCGAGCAGGTATTTGCTTTTGTAATCATAATTCAGACGGCCAAAAAAGTTATTGTAGGCACTCTCCGAAGCGCTACCACCGGTTTCTGCATCATCCGGACTCGTACTTCCTACATTGATCTGGGGAATAGCTGCACTGACAAAATTTTTCCGGTAGGCCATTGCATAATTATAGTTCGCCTTCTGTTGCTCAGTCCCAAACATAGCCGAAACATTATGGTTCTCGGCGATCGTTGTTTTGTATGAGATCCTGAAATTGAACAGGGAGGTCGTCCACGTGCTATATGTGTCCCTTACCTCGATAGGTTGAAGAGTCCAGCTCATGTCATATTCCCCGGTTATAACGTTGTACTCATGATACCAGGCCGGTTTGCCGAAAGTCTTCTGGAACTGATTTCTTAAATCGTAATTGTAGGAAGCATCCAGTGTAAGGCCTTTAATGAATGGCACTTTATAAGTGGCTGTAAACGTAGATTGTATAGGAGAATTCTTAATTTCATTGAATCCCCGCCGGTCTGACAGGAGAGAACTTTGACGGAATCGTCCAGGAGCAATCAACCCATTGGGATATATTGCCACCACCGTTGGGTTCGACAACAATATGCTGGCAAAGTCAGTTCCAACTGATGAATGTCGGTTAGAGGGAATAGCACTAATATTTGCACCAACGGTCAAATTCTCTGATAAATCAACATCAACCTTAACACGCGCATTAAAACGCTTATAGTTGTCGTCACAATGTACATAATTACCACCCTGATTTAACGCTCCGAAAGAAAGAAGATACCTTATACTTTTTGATCCTCCGCTTGCCTGAAGATTAGCATTTTGCTGCATCGCCCATTTTCTCGTCGATACTTTACTCCAGTCTGTATTCGGGTATAAAATGGGGTCAGATCCGTCACGGTATTTCTGAATGGCTTCAGCCGAATAGAATGGCACGAAACCAGTAGCCGGCCGGCCCTGCCTGTAAAATTCGGCTTCATTGTATGATTCTGCAAATACGACCGCATCCTCCATAACCGGGTTCATCGTAGGCTGGTTAATGGCATAATTATAAGTCAGGTTAAACGTTGGGCTACCTTGAGATCCCTGTTTCGTGGTGACCAGGATTACCCCGTTGGCTGCCCGCGCACCGTAAATAGCTGCCGAAGCATCTTTCAGCACTGTTACACTTGCAATATCTTGAGGATTAAGGTTTTGCAAAGTATTATCACGTGGCACACCGTCAATGACAATGAGTGGATCATTATCGTTAAACGTACCTGTTCCACGAATCAAGATATTGAGATTCTCAGCTCCAGGCTGTCCGGTACGCTGGTTAACGACCAGGCCAGGAAGTTTGCCCTCCAGAGAAGTTGTAACGTTTACTGAGGGACTTTGAGCAATCTCACCACCGTCAACTTTTGATATTGAACCCGTCAGTGTTTCCTTTCTTTGAGTACCATATCCTATCACAACGACCTCTTCCAATCCTAAAACTTCAGATATCATCGTCACGTTAACAGTCGTTCTGCCTGACACATTTTCTTCCCTGGATGTATATCCGATATATGAGAATACCAGTATGGCAGAGCCGTTAGGAACATCTATTGAATATGTTCCGTCAACAGATGTAATAACTCCTGTAATTGTTCCTTTAACCAAAACAGTGGCTCCAATCAGAGGCTCTCCGGTATTAGAGTCAGTGACCTTACCACTGACCCGTAGTTGCTGGTCAGTCACCCCAGTTGCCCTTACTTGTAAAAGGCTTAAAAAGGCAATAATCAGAGACAGGTTTAAGGTTAATAGAAATCTTTTTATTCCCGTTTTTGGTTGCGGAAAATAATTTAGAAGATTTTTTTTCATAGTTTTGCAAAGTTTTTAAAAGTTTAACAAACTAAAGACCTCCTGAAAGAAAGTTAATTAGAGAATTTGTAAAAACTCGGCGCAGGGTGTAGGATCATCCTGCGTTTTTCTCTTGTTTTTATGTTCCATAGGCAAATAGAAATAGGTTATTATTAGGTTAATTAAATATTAAACGATCATAAATTTCCATCTTCAGTTTTTCAATCAGTTTACCAGCATTTAGTTAAATAATAGCGGCAAAGATTCAAAAAGAAACAACCTCCATACTAACCATGTATGTGCTCCTGGTGTAGGATAGAAGACATTGGTTATCCCTTTTTTTGTCAATAATTCTGAAAGGCTTTTATTTCCGGGATATAAACTATCTTCCGTACCACAGCCGATCCAGAAAAGTTTCAGTCCTTTGTTTATTTTGGCTGGATCAAAGAGTAACCTTTGCAATATTGAATCCTGATCCACATTACGTACAGCCGCACTGTATGGAAGGATATAAGAGAATTTATCCAGATGGGCCAGCCCAATAGTAAGAGTCTGCCTCCCTCCCATGGATAATCCTGCAATCGCCCTGTCTTTTCTATCTTTTGATATATTATAGTTTTTTTCCACAAATGGAATCACATCTGAAAAAAGATCCTGTTCAAATGCACTTGGGGTCTGACCGGATATGATGGGTAATGGAGGACTTCCCGCAAAGGATGCATGCCCGAGAGGCATAACAATAATCATCGGTTTCATTTTCCCGTCTGCAAGAAGGTTGTCAGCAATCCTGTTGGCTTTACCTATTTCGATCCATCCGTTTTCAGTATCTCCGACACCATGAAGGAGATATAATACAGGATATTTATTCTTCGAACTCGGATCGTAACAAGGAGGAGTGTATATAAATAAGCCTCTTGTAGTTCCCGTGGTTTTGGAATCATACCGGTGAATGTGGATGGTGCCGTGTGGTACGGCCTGTTCCGAGAAATACTTTGGTTGTTTTCCGGACACCTCCACCAGGTTTGTCATTGCTTCACGACCTCTCTTCAGATCAGGATTCATAGGATCTATAGTGTGCATCCCATCCACCACAAAATTATACCAGTAAATATCAGGTTCCAGCGGACCTACTGTAATACTCCATAACCCCGACTCATCTTTCTGCAAAGGGGCATTAACCACATTAGCATCATTCATTATAAGAGTAACATTCTTTGCTTCCTTTGCCATGATCCTGAAAGTGACGGTCTGATCCGGATGCACTTCAAGTGTAATTGGACGCTGAGATCGAAATTGGGCCATAACCTGATAAGGAATCATGATCAGTATGAAAATGTAAATTCCAAACGAGCCAATTCTTTTGTTTTTCATGAATTTGTGTTCGTTTTGATTAATAGCGTACGAGGATGGCTTAAATATTTTCGGCTTTATTGATACATATCAGCAGTCCTTTATTGCTATAATCTCAGAAGGATTTACAATTATAAGTCAGGCAATATCCCCTGTTTTCGTTAAATAAACTTATAGTCATTGCCTGTAATTCCCTTTCCCAATTAATTTTTCATTTCTTCCAGCCAATACAGCTTAACCGTTAATGATCGCGGTAACTTTCACGTGTAAAACTAAGTTATTATTTTCTAATTTGCAATAGATCAGCAAAAAAAATTGCAGCCAGGGTGTAAACAATAAACGTTCTTATATTTACGGATGTCTTACTGAATTCAATGAACAACCTTTAATTTCATTTAAGTATTTAAAACTATCTTCAGGAATCGCAATGGATAATCGATTCTTTTTTTAAGATCGATGTATTCCATTGAAAATCTACATCAATGAGTATCTCGGTATGAGAATTCTGGGAAATACCCTGAATTTCATCGATCAATAAATTAGCAGCTATCCTGCCCATCCTTCTCGGATCCTGGTTGATTATTGATAAAGTCGGACTGAACATGCGGGCTGTTTCGTTTAAACCATAGCCTAAAATACCAATATCATCAGGGATTTTCAATCCTGTCTTTCTTATTGCTTTGTATGCCCCCGATGCAACACGATCATTAACTGCAATTATAATTTCAGGTAATTCCCTGGTTGCACTTAGTTTTTCAAATGCCTTTATACCATCGTCAATCTCGTACCCGCCTTCGATAATCCATTCTTCCCGAATTGGTATGCCATTGTTTTTTAAAGCTTCTTTATAACCATTGCATCGCTCACTTCCAATGCTGGTATTGTAATAGCCTGCAAAGTGGGCAATTTTAGTATAGCCTCCGGAAATTAATTGATTAAGCGCTTCTATAGTGCCGACTTTATCGTTAAAAGAAACATAACTGAAATCCATTTCCTTCATAGCACGGTCAAAAAATATCAGAGGAATTTTCACTTTGCGGGCATAATCAAATACCTTATGATCGGAGGTTTCCTGCGAAACGCAGACAAGAAGTCCGTCCACGCGCATGCCGATCAGATTCATAATATTATTTCTCTCAAAAGATTCTCTTTCCCGTGATACCGTGAGAATAATATGATAATTATGTTCTGTAGCTGCGTCAATTATACTATCGACAAGGTATGCAAAAAAACTATTCTCGAGATCTGGAATAACAATGCCCAATGTAAAGGTCTTCTGAAGTGATAACTGTTTGGCAATGAGGTTTGGCGAATATCCCATTTCTTCGACAGCCTTATTGATCCTTTCCTTCATCCCGGCAGAAATGTCCGGATGATCTCTCAATGCCTTTGAAACAGTAATACGTGACACATTTAACTTCTCAGCTATATCTTGCTGAGTTACATGATTTATTTTCATAATTTTATATTTCTAAATCTTAAAAATGTTTTAATCCATTAATTTGCAGAAAGATATACTTTAACAAAAATAATGGATCATGCAGAGCAGTTCCCTTTGTTTCAATTATCTTTTATTCCTTCATCAAATCATTTACAGCACATCCAAGAAAGATATAATCGGCACTACCACCTATAGTAACTTCATTTTCACCCCAGAAGAATGGCCAATCATCTTTATTTTCGAGTAAGTCTGGTTTAAGCAAAATCAAACCCGGAACAATACCTCCTGCAA
>CAZACO010000182.1:0-7396 GCA_964483185.1 uncultured Desulfobacteraceae bacterium | reverse complement strand
AAGAACTACTTTAACCTGTGGCCGTTTTCATATTAGGCCGATACATTCGATCCCGTTTGAGGCGATGGTTGAAAAGATCTGACAACTAAATGATTTAACTAATTAATAACTCAACCAAAACTTGAAAGGAGGTGAGAGGATTTAATCGTCGTATCGGGTGACAGAGGTAAATAGGAGGTTTTCATAATAGCAAAGGGGGGAACATCTATGAAGAAGAGCATTTTTCTAAAGGTTTTGGTATTATTTCTGTCTGTGGCTTTCCTGGCAGGGTTTTCAACTGCCGCTGTGGCCAAGGATATCAGGGTCGGCGGTATCATGGATACGACCGGGGCCACTTCGGACGTGGGCAAAGATTATGCCATCGGCATGTCAGACGCCTTCAAGTACATTAATTCCCAGGGGGGCGTCAACGGCAAGCAGATCAAGTTTGTGTGGTTTGATTATGGGTATCGCATTCCCGAGGCCATCACAAAGTACAAGATGTTGAAACGGATTGGAAACGTGGCCATTATGGGATGGGGAACCGGAGATACCGAGGCCCTGTCGCCCACGGTCAACAAAGATAAACTTCCGTATGTGTCTGCATCCTATTCAGCCCATTTGACCGATCCTAAAAAGACACCCTACAACCTGTTTTTTTCATCCGACTATTCAACCAACGCGAGGTCCGCTATTACTGCCTGGTTTGACAAGAAATGGAAAAACAATCCGGACTTTGGCAAGCGAAAACCGCGGTTTGCCTGCTGTTACATGTTTGCCTCTCCCTACTGCTCTGCGCCGATCAAGGCCATAAAGGACCAGGCCACGCTCCTGGGGTTTGAAATAGGACCGGATCAGGACGTATCGCTCTTTGCCCTGGATACCAAGAGCCAGGTCATGGCCCTGAAGACGTTCAAGCCCGATCTCCTCTGGCACGGAAACACCACCATGTCGGTTGCGGCCACGGTCCGCGACGCCTATGCCTTGGGCCTTGGCACGGATTGGATTATCAACAACTGGGGCTTTGATGAAAACCTGCCCCGCTTGGCCGGAAAGGCAGCCGAAGGGGTCATGGGGGCCACGCCGTGTGCATTCTTTGGGCAGAATGTCAAGAACATGGATCTCGTGGTTACGTCAGCCGAAAAATACAGCCCGGGTGTTCCAGTGAGCAAGAGACTCAACCGGACGATCCAGGCATGGGGAGATGCCCTTATCACCTGGGAGGCCTTGAAACGGGCGGACAAGAAAGGCGTCGATCTGACCAAGAAAGGCTGCGGCCCTGGCATCATGAAAGAGGGGTTTGAAACCTTCCGCAATCTTGACATCGGTCTCGGCGCTGCGCCGATCAGCTTTACGGCAACCGATCACCGGCCCGCCACCGGGTGTCGCGTCCAGGAATGGAAGGGTGGAAAATTCCAGTTGGTGGAAGATGTGGACCTGAAAAAGAGATGGCCTGAACAGTGGGCGACGAAGTGGTTAGGATGGTAAGCAACCGAAAACATCACCCCTGGAGGTAGGGTCTTGGAGAGATCAGAGGCAATACTGAACATCAATAATATTGAGGTCAAGTACCATGAGGTCATCCTGGTGCTCAAAGGGGTCTCCATCGAGGTGCCCCGTGGGAGTATCGTTGCCCTGCTTGGGGCCAACGGCGCAGGCAAGAGCACGACCCTCAAGGCCATCTCCGGCCTCTTGAAGGTGGAAGATGGCGAGGTGACGGATGGTGCCATTATGTATGAGGGGAAGCTCATCCACCACGAAAGGGCGGCAAAGATCGCCAAGGCCGGGATCGTTCAGGTCATCGAAGGACGAAAGGTGTTCGAACACCTGACCGTTGAAGAGAATCTCAAGGTGGGCGCACACCTGAGAAAGACCGGTTCGGTGAAGGACGGTCTTCAGATGGTGTACCGCTATTTTCCCAGGCTTGTAGAAAAACGTAGCGAAATTGCAGGACTTGTGAGTGGTGGCGAGCAGCAGATGACCGTCGTGGGAAGGGCCTTGATGACCGAGCCCAAATTGGTATTGTTAGATGAGCCTTCTATGGGCCTGGCCCCGATGCTCATACATGAAATCTTTAATATCGTCACGAAGCTCAATAAAGAGGAGAAAATTTCCATCCTCCTTGTAGAGCAGAATGTCAAGTTGGCCCTGACCGTGGCGCCGTATGCCTATGTTATGGAGACCGGCAGGATCGTGATGGATGATACCTCTGAGACGTTGAGCCAAAACGAAGATATCAAGGATTTCTATCTTGGTATGGGTGCTGGCGGAAAAAAGAGCTTTCGCGATGTAAAACATTACAAGCGAAGGAAGAGATGGTTGAGCTGAACTGCAAATATGGAGGTCTATTATGAAGAAAAAACTGGCTTTGATGACCGTGCTCATTTTTGGCCTGAGTCTCGCCGTGATGTCCTGCGTCACGACACAGGTCAAACCCACTGAGAGCAATTTTGTTGCCCCGAAGATCGAACTGGAGGCCTTTGAGGTTCCCTTCTATGATGGCTACTGGTATTTTGCGAAAGCCACCAAGCCTACCAAGGGGGATGCCGGTGACCGTGGGGCATTTCTGCCGATGACGTTTACATTTATGATCACAAACCCGAATCCGTATCCGGTTAATCTTCAGGAAATAAAATATTCGGTTGTCTTTGATAAGGAATTTGTCATGATAACCGCGGCGGATCAGGTGTCCAACTGGATCCCTGCAGGAAAATCCGACGAGGTGAAGGTCACGACCATGATAACCGCTCGTTCTGCCTTGGTAGGTTTGCTCCTTGCCAATGCGATGGAGCTGAAAGCGAAAAAGTGGGACATGTGGGCTACCCTTGAAAAATGGTGGAAGGGCGTACCGGAGGGAACAACGCCTGTGACTTTGACCGAGTGTGCATTCACGTTTACTGCGGATGGTGTGACAAGGGTTTACCCCTATGAGGTTAAAGCACAGTAATTCAGTGTAACCTTGAGCCGTCAAAATGACGGGTCTGCTTTTTTGATGTGCCCCCACCCACCCCTTCAATCGGGAAGACAGGGTGGGGGCATTTTTTTGCGAGGAAAACTATGGGATTATATGATTTTACGTTTTATGACCTGATAAGCCGCAATGCCACCGCCTTTGGTGGCAAAGAGGCATGGTTCGAGGTGGATGACAGCCGGGCCCTGACCTTTTTTCAGTACAAAGAAAAGGTGGATCGCCTTGCCTGCGGTCTCCAGAAATCCGGGGTCCGCAGAGGAGACCGGATCGGGGCTGTTGGAAAGAACAGCCTTGAATATTTTCTCCTGTACGGTGCGGCAGCGGCCTTGGGGGCCATCATGCTCCCCATCAACTGGCGGCTCTCTGCCGATGAGGTGGGATATAATCTGAATGACTGCGAACCGAGACTGGTATTTGCTGACAGGGAATTTCAGGAAAGCATCAAGGGATTGAAAGACAAACTTCCCTCCGTAGAGGCATATTTCAACTTAGGTCCTGAAGGGGGTGAGTTCTCAGATTTTGAGGCCCTTCTGGGCCAGGGCGATCAATTTGATGTGCCCGAGATTGCCACTGATGACGGGTTTGTTATCATTCACACGGCGGCTGTGGCCGGCAGGCCCAGGGGCGCCCTATTGAGCCATGGCAACGTGCTATGCGCGGATATGCATTTTGGTTATCTCCTGAATCTCACTCCGAAGGACGTGCATCTGAATATCCTGCCGCTTTTTCACGTGGGCGGCCTTTTCATGGTCACCTCAAGCTTTCACGCAGGGATCATGAATGTCAACATGAGCAAATTCGATGCAGCAAAGGCAGTGGAGATGATTGAAGAAAAAAGGGTCTCAATGATGTTTACCTTTGCGCCGATCCTTTCATCCGTCCTCGAGGAACATAAAAAAACGGGCAGGGACATCAGTAGCTTCAGGGTGTCGGCCGGACTGGACACGCCAGATACCATCGAGAAATATCAGGAGATCACGGGTGGGACGTTTTACTGCATGTACGGGCAGACAGAGACATCCTGCGTGGCGACTTTCGGGGCCTATAACGACAGGCCCGGTTCGGCCGGCAGGGTGCTTCCGTTGGCAGAAGTTCGGCTTGTAGACGATTATGATCGCGCGGTTCCGGTGGGCCAGGTAGGCGAGATTACCATGAAAGGCCCCATGGTCTTTAAGGGCTACTGGAATCTTCCTGAGGATAATACATATACCTTCAGGGAGGGCTGGCATCATACCGGTGACCAGGGACGATTCGACGAGGATGGTTTTCTCTGGTATGCGGGGCGCAAGGCAGAGAAGGAGCTGATCAAGCCGGGGGGCGAGAATGTGTACCCGGCAGAGGTTGAAAAGGTGGTTCTTGAACACCCGGCAGTGGAAAAGACCGTGGTATTCGGGGTCCCTGACCCCAAGTGGAAAGAGGGTATCAAAGCGGTATGCCAATTAAAAGAAGGGCAAACCCTTGGAGCACAGGAACTCATCGATTTTGTGGGAGAACGGATCGCAAGATACAAGAAGCCCCAGTATGTGGAATTTGTCGCTGAGCTGCCGACCCTTGAGGATGGGACCATTGACAGGGCCAAGGTCAAAGAGCTGTACGGCGAAGAGGTGTGAGAGAGACATCCGGATCAAGAAAAAAAGCCCCGCTTCGTGCGGGGCTTTTTTTCCATCATTACGGCTCAACAAGACCTTCCACCCGCAGTGTTGATTGCGCCATCGTTTTGTCCTTCCTCCCCTGCAGCGATAGTCAGGAGAAAGGGTGATCAGGAAAGTAACCGTGTGAGGGTTGGGTGTTGTTCCGGCTTTTTATCTGGGATCTAATTTAGGCTTGAATTGCAATTTTTTTTCATTTATACTCTCCTTAAAATGCCCTTTTCATTTCATCTTCGGTTCATCTTTTTGGCAGGAGTGCCCTATGAAGTGTCAAAAAGCGCTCTTCCTAATTGTCGGCTCTTGTTTTTTCTGTTCGTGCGCCATGGTCGATTCCACCACCAAAAAGATCGGCCTTGCAGACACGGAAGAAAAGTCAGAGGCGTTTTATGTGGGCGTGTCCGGCCTTAAGCTATTCCCCGATCCTCGATTTTCCAAAACCTGCATTGCCGAGCTGCCTTTAGACGAAAAAGTCTTACGCGATAGATTGGAAAAGGGGTTTGCACATGTAAAAGTTGTCAGAACCGGTCAAACAGGCTGGGTGAACAATGCACATCTCGTCTGGAAAAGACCTCCTCCACCAAAATCGCTTCCTCCAAAACCCACACCTACAAAAAAACCTTCCGAAGAGAATGTGATTCAGGAAAGCTCACAACCAAATTATCAAGTTGAAGGCCGTGATGCCTCCATTTTCAATGCCTTCTGAGCGTCTCCTTATTTTTGGGCAGGCCTTGATTCGATATGGTTACATTGACTCATGAAAACGCGCAATAATTCACGTAATGATGAAGGCAGAAAAAGGGTCAGGCGTTTCGGTTCGGTTTCCGATCCTTTGATTCGAACAAAGAGGCTTGTCACAGATTCATTTATAGACCTCCTGTCTGTGGATGAGAGCCGAAAAGAGAAGGTTCGTGAGGACATTACGGTCGGTTCCACTCCAAAGACGGCCTATTATCTACTCCTGTCCATATCTGTTCTTATTGCAGGCTTTGGTCTTGTTCAGAACAGCCCTGCCGTGGTGATCGGGGCCATGCTTGTTTCTCCCCTCATGACGCCCATCTTCGGGATATCACTCGGCCTTGTGCGGGGGGACATGACCCTGTTACGCAAGGCATTTGTTGCGGAATTCGGAGGTATCATTATCGGTATCGGGGTTGCTGCCATATTGGGGGCACTTCCCTTTTCCCAAGAAGTCACGCCGGAGATGCTGACTCGCACCAGCCCGACGCTGCTGGATCTGCTCGTGGCAGCATTGGCAGGTACGGCAGGCTGTTTGGCCATGATTGACGAGCGGATAAGCCCGGTGCTGCCCGGGATTGCGATGGCCACGGCACTGGTTCCGCCACTCGCCGTCAGCGGGTTGTGTCTCGCCTTCGGTGCCTTTGACGGGGCGTGGGGGGCCTTTCTCCTCTTTTTTGCCAATTTCTTGGCGATTCTGGCAGTTTCAGCCGCACTGTTTATCGTTGCAGGTTTTGTCAGTCGGGAGGAAATGGGTTCAAAACTGACAGTCCTGAAGAGGTTCTCGGGTCCGGTAGTCGGTTTGATATTTGTGACGATTCTGCTTACCCACGCATTAGTAGGGATTGTCGGGGAAAGGCGCACCACAAAGGCCATTGAGGGCATTTTAAAAAAAGAGCTGGCCATGGAGCCGGGTACTTTTGTAGAAAAGGTTATTTACAAGCGGAAAGAAGGCAACATAGACGTCTTGGCTATAGTGACCACACCCCGGGTCCTCTCCCCTAAAAAGACCAAGGAGATACAAGGAAAACTGGGGGAAGATCTGGGTTTACAGACAAATCTAATCATAAGGTGTCAAATCAGCAAAGATATTTCATCGACAGGTTCAACAAGCTGTGTGGTGAGCCAAAATCTGGACGGTGAATTCATATCGGCGCAACTGCATCCCAAAGTCACGCGAATACAGATCGCAGAGCAGGTCCTCAGGGAGATGTTGGAAGACTACCGGGGTGCGCATTTTGACTTTGATTCTTTAAATATTGTAGACCTTCCGCACGGGGCCATCCTCATCGCCTACATAAAGGGTTCTCGCCCTATTACCCCGCTTGAGGTCGAACGATTCGAGAGGGCCATACAGAAGAGGTTGGGAGACAAAAAAATACGGCTGCTGATACGCTCCGATGACTTGACCGACGTAAGCGGTAAGGGTAGGGTGCTTTATGGTAGGGCTCATTTCGGTAAGCTGTCTGAACAAGAAGTGAAAATCGTGGATGGATTGGAGTTGGAGGTTAAAAGTGAAATCAGGCGTTTCAAGGATATGTTCGCCCCCAATGTTGATGCCGAGAAAAGGGGAGAAAAATGGTATGTGCTGGCGGAAGTGGTAGGCCCCAGGGTTCTTACGCCGTCTGAAGTGGCCCTTGTGCAAAAGAAGACATCCCGATCTATCGGTCAGGAGGTAAGCCTCCGGGTTTGGTGTCGCGTTGAGCTAATGGTAACAGAGGAGGATTTCATTTCAGTGGAGGGCTTTATCAAGCAAGAGGTTGAGAAACGACAGGGGCAAGGTCAGTCGGCGGGAAGCAAGTGATCTACAGGCGGAGGCAACGCAGGTTTGAGCCCCAAAATCAAAAAGCTCTTGAAGATTCCATTAATCGTCCTCTCCCTGTCGTTGCTTAGTGTAGCCTGGCTCTGGTTTGGGGAGAGCGGCTTTGTCCGTCTTTATCGAAGCGAAGCGGAACGACAGGCCTGTGTTGATCGGATACGCAGACTTGCGGAAGAAAACCAGGTCCTTCTTAACGAGGTCCAGCTCCTCAGAACGGATATGAAATATTTGGAATCAGTAGCC
>CAZACO010000181.1:0-7409 GCA_964483185.1 uncultured Desulfobacteraceae bacterium | reverse complement strand
ATCCAGCATCCAGACTAAATCTTGACCGCATCTCTGACCTCTTCCATGGTTTCACGGGCAATGGCTCGAGATTTTGTGTTCCCTTGTTCCATGATCTCTTTCACCCGACCCATATCAGTCTCCAGTTCTTTTCTCTTAGCCTTTATCGGTTTAAGACCTTGTTTCAGAGCTGAAGCCATCATCCTTTTGCAGTCCACGCATCCGATCCGGGCTGACGGACATTCGCTGCGAATGCTTTCGACGGTTTCATCATTTGAGTAGATTTCATGAAAAGAAAAGACATTACAGATCGTCGGATCCCCAGGGTCTGCCTTTCTGGCACGCTGTGGATCGGTGATCATCTGGGCGACTTTGGCGTCGATTTCTTCATCTGTGTCTGTCAGGAAGATAGCGTTGCCATAGCTCTTGCTCATCTTGCGCCTGTCAATGCCGAGAAGCTTTGATGTGGGGGTCAGGAGGACGTTGGGAACAGGAAATACCTCTCTGTAAAGGTGGTTGAAACGGCGGGCGATTTCTCTTGTCAGTTCAACATGAGGGGCCTGGTCTTCACCTACGGGAACGCCGTTGGCTTTATACATCAAGATGTCGGCCGCCTGGAGGACCGGGTACCCCAAGAATCCATAGGTATACACGTTTTTCTGGCTCAGTTCGGTGAGTTGTTCCTTATACGTGGGGTTTCTCTCCAGCCAGGGGAGGGGGGTGATCATGGAAAAAATCAGGTGAAGCTCCGCGTGTTCCTTGATTTCGGACTGGATAAAAAAGGTAGAAATCTCCGGGTCAAGCCCTACCGAAATCCAGTCGATAATAATGTCATAGGTACTTTCCCGAATGATGTCGGGGTGCGCGTATTCGCTGGTCAGGGCATGCCAGTCCGCGATGAAATAGTAGCACTGGTATTCGTCCTGCAAGTTTTTCCAGTTCAAAAGAGCACCATGCAGATGTCCGAGATGCATTTTTCCTGTGGGCCTCATCCCACTTACAATTTTTCCTTTTTTCATTTGGTCAAATTTCCCTCTCTATTTTGAGTGAGTCCCGCAGGCGGGATTAAAGGCAAGCGATTTACTGGAAACTAAATGACCAAGTCCCTTGACTTTAGATCACTTTAGTCACTTTAGATCACTTTAGTCACTTGGATCCAATAGATCGCCGAATTTATTTTTTACAAAACGGATTTCATCGTCCTTTGTCTTTGTTAGATTGTTCAACTTCGCTTCTAACAGGCCGTCAAAAACCTTTTTAAAAACCGGACCCGATGTCAAGCCGATCTGTAACAGGTCCTTCCCGTCTGTTAAGATTTGGGTCCCTTTCAGCTTTGTAAAATAGAATGAGATAAGCCGCTTCATTTTCTCGGTTTTGGCTTTTGCCATCAGATAGAGCAACGTCTCCGTATCATATGGAAGAAGCAATGTATAGAGCTGATAATTGGTTCCATTGAATTTGAACAATGAATCCAGAAGACTGTCAGCGGTTTTCCGTAGGGGCGGCATCTTTTGGTTGATTCCCATCTCCTTGGTCAGTTTTTTGAATGCATCGGCATCGAGCGAGCTGGTAAGCCCGTACCAGTATATTTTCCAGCGCTCCAGCGGTTCTTCTAAATAGAGGAGATTGTACCAGGCGATGACCTTCTTGATTTCTTCCAACAGATCTAGGAGGTTCTGAGTGAGTTCGATGTCGGGAGAAATAAACTTCAGCAGCCTTAATTCGTTCATCCTGCTTATCGCCCTTAAGGGGTCTTGCTCCTTGAGGATCAGTTTGAGTTCCAAGAAGATCCGGTGTGACGCCAACGTTTCAAGCCAGTTCATTTTTGCCGCGTTTTTCAGCAGTGAAAGGGTCAGTTTTCCGATCTTGAAACCGAATCGTTGTTCAAACCTGACGGCACGAAGCATACGCGTCGGGTCTTCCACAAAACTCAAGTTATGGAGGACCCGCAAGACCTTTTCCTTGATGTCTTTCTGTGCCCCGAAATAGTCGATGAGCGTCCCGTAATGCTTTTTATTCAATTTTATGGCAAGGGTGTTGACAGTGAAATCACGGCGGTAAAGATCCAGCTTAAGGGAACTTGTCTCGACGATGGGGGGGGCCCCCGGGGATTCATAGTATTCTATTCTCGCAGTGGCTACGTCAGCCTTGAAGCCGTCCGGGAAAATAAGCACGGCCGTCCCGAATTTTCGGTGGCTTCTGACGCGGGCTTCGTGGTACCGGGCGAATTTGCGCGCAAATTTAATCCCGTCGCCTTCAATGACAATGTCCACATCCAAGTTTTCATGTTTCAAGAAAACATCCCTTACTAATCCTCCGACAAGGTATGCATTATATCCAAGCATATCAGCTACATTACCAAAGTCTTTAAGGAGGTCGACAACTCTTTTCGGCAACCGGTCTCTCATGATTCCGGCCATGTTTCGCTTCCTGACCAAGTGGCCGTTCTTCATGGCGTCATGGCTGAACTCGGGGATAAGGGGGTTCCCCAACAGAATCGTGAGGAGATCGGTCCGTGTGATCACGCCTAATGCCTTTCCATTTTCGACGACTGGGAGGATCCTCAGCCTCCCCCTGATGATCAGCTCCTGGATTTCTTTCAGAGGCGTATTCGGGCGGACGGCGGAGAATTCAATATTCATGTATTCATTGACCCGGCGGTCGCCAAGTCCTAAAAAAATTGCTTTTTCAACAACTTGCCGTGTGATGTACCCTTGAAGGATCTCATCGTTCACTACCAAAAGAACGTTAATATTATATCGGGTCATGAGATTTGCAGCCAGCTTGACCGTCTCATCGGAACTGATCTGTATGACCGGAGAAGACATCATGTCGCGGGCCCTTCTGGCAGGGTCTATCCGGGTGTCCAGAAGGGCGTTCAGTGATTTCTCAACCTGGATAAGGGTCTGATTTTTGACAGTGGCCGAGGCGGCATGGGGATGCCCACCGCCTCCAAACGCCTGGGCGATCTCCGCAACGTTTACCTCATCTATCCGGCTCCGGGCCACCAGATAGATCCGGTCGTCCATCTGCGCCAGGGCGAAGACCACGTTCAGGTTTTCCATCTCCATGTATTTGTGCACGAGGACTGCAAAATCCGAGATGTATTCATCTGTTATCACCTTGGTAACGGCCACCTCTATACCGTTGATGACACGAGATGTGGCGGATCTTGTGAGATCATTCAGGAGCAACAGATGTTCTGTGGTCAATTCACGGGTGATCATGTCTGAGATGATGTTATGGTCAGCCCCCTGCCGGGCGAGCCATGCGGCAGCCTCGTAATCCTCGCTGGTTGTGGAAGAAAACGTGAACGATCCGGTATCTTCATGGATGCCGGTGCACATGATGGTGGCCTCATCAGGCGATATTGATATATGTTTCTCCCTGAGGAGACGGGTGAGTATGGCCGTTGCCGAGCCTGTCGTGCGGATGACCTCTAAGTGGCCGTGTACGTCGTCTGAGGAATCAGGATGGTGATCGTAGATATGAATTTCAACGTCCTTATTCCCTGCCAACTGGGCGAATTTTCCGATGCGGCTCTTCTGCCTGGTGTCTACCAGGATGAGCCTCTTTATATGGTTGATGTCGACCTGTTTTACCTTGGCAAAGTTAAACAGGTAGGATACGGAATTGAGGAAGAAATTGCGGAGATTTTTTTCCTGGGAACCCGGGAATACGAGCGTGGCGTTGGGGTAAAGTTTACTGGCGCATAACATGGAGGAGAGGGCATCAAAATCGGCGTTGATATGGGTAGTGATGACCTCTTCATGGATCTCCTGAGGGCCTTTTTTTTTCCTGCTTCGTTTTTTTGCGGTCTCTGCCATGAGACGAACATATCATATCTGAAGGGAATCGTCATCCCTCTCCATTCCTCTTTATGTTATTGCTTTCCCCCGATGTATCGGGAGGTTTCCCTGTACTGTATTCCTTCAGACTATTCGAGCCGTGGCTTTTCCGGTTTGAGCAATCAACAACAATCAAGACTCCTAAAGACCCTTAAGTCTCTCCTCGTTCTCCTGATTTTTTTTGCAGTTAATACACAGGGTTGTTACTGGACGCGCCTTGAGTCTTTCATTGGAAATATCCTCGCCGCATTCTTCGCAGACTCCAAAAGTGCCCTGATCAAGCCTGGCTAAGGCCTCTTTGATTTTTGAAATCAGCTTCCTTTCCCTGTCTCGAATTCTGAGGGTAAAATTTCTTTCTGATTCTAACGTTGCCCTGTCTGTTGGGTCAGGGAAGGTCTCGCCATGGTCGGTCATGCCACTGACTGTTTTGGTGGCCTCCTCCAAAAGCGAATTCAGTCTCCCGCTAAGTAGGGCCCTGAAATATTCCTGATCTTTTTTGCTTAACATCGGTTTCTCCATTCCGGAAAACATAAAGCATCCCCTTTTAGCACCATTTGCAGGTCATGTAAAGCACGAAACATTAGGGATCCTTCATAACAACCGAAAAGTAGTTTACACTTTTCATGTTATAGCCGGTTCGCAGTTTAATTGGTTTGATTAGTTTTATTGGTTCAATTAGTTAACAAACCCAACCAACTAAACTAATTGAACTGACCATATCCTGCTTAACTGTTTTCCGAAAGTGTAAACTGAAAAATGAAGGATGCCAAACATTACCCGCAATTCCGAGTAAACTCCGGTTGTCTGCCTATTTGGCCATTTTTTTCCAGAAACCCTTGGGCTTTTTCTTCTTGTCAGACAGTGCCAGCTTCTCTGTCTCTGCAAATGCCTCCAACAGCTCTCTCTGGTGGGCGGTCATTTTTTCCGGTATCTTTACAAGGATCTTGACATAAAGATCCCCTCTTTTTCGATACCCCCTCAGACTTGCCATCCCCTTACCAGGTATCTTGATCACTTCCCCAGGCTGAGTGCCATGGGGGATCACCAGTTCATGCCCTTCGGTTTCACCTAACATAGGTATCGTCAATGTGTCGCCCAATGCGGCCTGCACAAATGAGATAGGGATCTGGCAGATTAGATTTTCATCCTCCCGCGCAAAAAACGCGTGCTCTCTGACATGGATGACCACAAAAAGATCTCCAGGCGGCCCTCCGTATTCCCCGGCTTCTCCTTCTCCTCTCAATCTCAATTGTGAGCCGGTGTCTACGCCTGGGGGGATTTTGACATTAATGCTCTTCTCAACTCTAATTTTCCCCCCGCCCCTGCAATCCGGGCATGGGTCCGTGATGATTTCTCCTTGACCGTGACAGGTGGGGCAGGTTGTGCTGACCTGAAAAAATCCCTGGGATTGAATCACCTGGCCCCTCCCCTGGCAGGTGGCGCATGTCCTGGGTTCACTGCCGGGGGCAGCGCCTGATCCGTTGCAGGTCGCGCACGCATCTAATCGATGAAAGGTGACCTCTTCTTCCTTCCCGTCGAATGCCTCTTCTAAGGTCAGTTCCATGTCGTACCGCAGGCTTTTTCCCTGTCTCGCACGGGACCTTCCCCCCCTGTTGCCAAAGCCGAAAAAACCCTCGAAAATATCTCCAAAGCTTGAAAAGATATCGTCAAAGCCGCTGAACCCTCTGAAGCCCGTGCCTTCCAGACCTTCATGACCAAACCGGTCGTAGATCCGCCGTTTTTCTGCGTCTCTCAGGACTTCATAGGCCTCAGCCGCTTCTTTAAACTTCTCTTCGGAATCTTTGTCTCCGGGATTTCTGTCGGGATGATATTTCAGGGCCAACTTTCGATAAGATTTTTTGATTTCTTCATCCCCGCAGTTCCGGGAAACGCTCAGGATCTCATAATAATCTCTCTTGTGGACGGTCACTTTTCTTCCGCTGCCTCTTTGTGCGCATCCATCTCCGGCTTCGGAACTTCCTCCCCGTTTTCCAGCACGGGTCCGTCGAGGGTCGGATCTGGACGGCTTTCAGAAGGGGTTTCAATCAAATCATTTTCATTTGGGTTCTTGGTCTGAAAGACCGCTCCGGCGGCGATTTCCCTGAGGGCCACCACAATATCCTTGTTTTTACAAACGACTATCGGTTCTGCGCCCTTTTTCAGTTGACGAACCCGTTTGGCTGCGAGATGAATGAGCCCAAACCGGTTATCGACCTTTTCCAAGCAGTCTTCCACTGTAATCCGTGCCATTAGTTGCTCCTATTCGTTTTATTTGCAGGCTTGGAGGTTATTCTGATAGAAATTGCCCATTAAAAATAAACTTTGTAATATAAGGCTTCCTATGCTAAATGTAAAGTAAAAATTGGCACGGAGAATATTTCTAGCAGGAAGATTGCGATCTCATCGGCAGGAGATTCCTCATCATGTTAGCCAAAGTGCTAAGTAGCGCCGTCATCGGGATTGATGCCTATTTGGTAGAGGTTGAAGTAGATATTTCTCAGGGGCTCCCTTCCTTTTCTACAGTGGGCCTGCCTGAAGGGGCGGTCAGAGAGAGTAAAGAAAGGGTCAAGGCGGCGATCAAAAACTCCGGTTATCATTTCCCCTCCGACCGGATCACGGTCAACTTGGCTCCGGCAGATATCAAGAAAGAAGGCTCGGCGTTCGATCTCCCGATGGCCCTGGGCATTCTTGCGGCCACAGGCCTGGTCAACAGGGGGTCCTGCTCAGACTATGTTTTTTTGGGAGAACTGGCCCTGGACGGCCTCATAAGGCCTGTCAGAGGTGTTTTGCCGATGGCCATTGCGGCAAAAAACCTAGGCCTCAAAGGGATCTTCCTGCCGATGGAAAACGCTGCCGAAGCAGCCGTCGTGGAAGGGATCGACATCTTCCCTGTCAGTGCCTTGGCCCAGGTTGTCGGCGTACTGCGAGGGATCGCTCAGTTGAGTCCTTTCACAGTGGAAATCGACCAGCTCTTTCAAGCGCAGGTTTCCGAGAAAGATTTTGTAGATGTCCGCGGTCAGGAGAACGCAAAAAGGGCCGTGGAAATATCGGCCGCTGGCGGCCATAATCTCATCATGATCGGCCCGCCGGGTTCGGGCAAGACCATGTTGGCAAAACGCCTGCCCACGGTACTTCCGGTTCTCAGCTTTGATGAATCCCTCGAAACGTCCAAGATCTACAGCGTCATGGGGCTGATGCCCAGAGATCACGGGTTGATTACCATTCGTCCTTTTCGGTCACCCCACCACACCATCTCAGATGCCGGCCTGATTGGGGGAGGACAGAACCCCAAGCCTGGCGAGGTGAGCCTGGCCCACAACGGCGTCCTCTTCTTAGATGAACTCCCGGAGTTCAGGAGGAATGTCCTGGAGGTCTTGAGGCAGCCGATGGAAGATGGGCTGGTAACCATTTCGCGTGCCAATTCTACGGTCGCCTATCCGGCGGAGTTCATGCTGGTTGCTGCCATGAACCCCTGCCCGTGCGGTTTTTTAGGGGACCCCAAGCGGGAGTGCACCTGCTCTACCTTGCAGATCCAGCGGTATCGGGCCAAGATATCCGGACCCCTGTTAGACCGGATCGATC
>CAZACO010000180.1:0-7432 GCA_964483185.1 uncultured Desulfobacteraceae bacterium | reverse complement strand
ATCTGTGTTGATCCTTGTCTGGGATTATTTCATGACGTCCATTTTGTTTTAGATAAGTGACTAAAGTGAGCTAAAGTGACTAAAGTGAGCTAAAGTTAGAAATCAACTGAAGTTGGAAGTGATGAAACGTTGTGGATAACAAAGCATTTTCTAAGGTTTTGGAAGAACGAACACGGCAATTTGCTGTGCGTATTATCCGTTTGTCAACAGGTCTTCCAAACACACCTGAGGGAAGGGTTATAAGGAATCAAATAACCAAGTGTGGCACTTCGATTGGCGCAAACTACCGGGAAGCAAATAGGGCTAGAAGCCGGGCTGATTTTAAGAACAAAATCAACATTTGCCAAAGTGAAGCAAGTGAAACCCAATATTGGTTGGAAGTAATCATAGAAGTAGGATGGTTATCGAGGGACAAAGTGGAGGCTGAATATCAGGAGTCTAGAGAACTGTTGGCAATATTCACCTCCATCGGCAAGAAATAAGCGCATGCACAAGAAAGATTTTTTTTACTTTAGCTCACTTTAGTCACTTCAAACTTTAGACACTTTCACTTAGCTATGATTAAGATTGAAGACCTGCATAAGTCCTTCGATGGAAATGAGGTATTTCGAGGCATCTCATTAGAGATTGCGAAAGGCTTTGTCTTGGCCCTTATCGGGAGAAGTGGCTGCGGCAAGAGCGTGCTTCTGAAGCACGTGGCCGGCCTGATGAAACCTGAGAAGGGCCGTGTCGTAGTGGACGGCAGACAGATAGGCGTGGCCAAGGGGAAGGCGTTGGCAGCCTTGAGGGAGCGGTTGGGTTTCCTGTTTCAGGGGGGGGCACTCTTTGATTCCATGAATGTGTTCGAAAATGTTGCGTTCCCCCTCAAAGAAAAGACCCGGTTGAGCCATCACCTGATTCAGGCGAGGGTTTTAGAGGAATTGGAGAATGTGGGTTTGTCAGGTTCCGAATATAAGTATCCATCTCAGATCAGCGGGGGGATGGTCAAGCGTGCTGCGCTGGCCAGGGCTTTGGTCGGCGACCCGGAAATTATGCTCTTCGATGAACCGACCACAGGCCTTGATCCGGTGACGGGCCATTCGATTATCGAACTTATTGATTCCTGTCACCGGCGGCTTCATTTCACCGGGATCATCGTGACCCATGAAATCTCCAAGGTCTTTACCATCGTTGACCGGGTGGCCATGCTCCATGAGGGCGTGATATGGGCCGAGGGAACACCATCCGAGTTCTTCTCTTCGGAAGACCCGGTTGTCAGAGAGTTCATCGGTGAAGCCGTATGAGGGAGGGATGAATGAAAAAATTCGATCTTGAGTTCGCGGTGGGTCTTTTTATGATCATCGGAATCCTCTGTTTAGGCTATCTCTCCATCAAATTTGGGAAGATGGAGATCTTGGGGGAGGAAGGGTACGAGATTCAGGCCGTTTTTTCCAACAGCGGGGGATTGAAGGCCGGCTCATCGGTTGTGATTGCAGGTGTGGAAGTCGGCCGGGTAAAGCGGATTGCCTTGGATGATTACCAGGCCAGGGTAGTGATCAACCTCCCGTTACATGTAAAGATACAGGAGGATGCCATCGCCTCCATCAAGACCAAGGGGTTGATCGGCGAGAAATTTGTTGAAATCACGCCGGGGGGCGCTAATGAGCTTATTAAACCGGGCGGACGAATCAGGGACACACAATCTGCGGTTGACTTTGAAGAATTGCTTTCCAAGTATGTCTTTGGCAGAATTTGATGGAATAGGGGCTGCGGGTTAGGAGATTTCAGATTGTAGATTTCAGATTGTAGATTGAATTTGATTTCAGGTTGCATGTTTTTAATTTTAGGCACTTTAGGCACTTTAGTTCATTTTAGGCATTTCTTTTCACCAATATTCAATTCCTGAGGTTATCCAGTATCCAGTATCCAAGGAGGCACGTATGATCTGTAAGCGCTTTATGATGGCCACCCTTTTCTTTTTTATGACGCTGGTGATGTCGGCCTTATCTGTCGCAGGGGAGCCGATGGAAGATATTAGGAAGACAACCGACAAACTCATTGCGATCGTGAGTGATCCTGCCTTAAAAAAACCTGATAAGGCGCAAGAGAGGGCGAAGCAGATCCGCAAAACCGTTGATGAGAGGTTTGACTGGGTGGAAATGTCCAAGAGGACCCTTGCAAGGTATTGGATGAAACGGACGGAGAAAGAAAAGGAAGAATTTATCGATCTTTTTGGCAAGCTGTTGGAGCGTACATATCTGGACAAGGTAGAGGGCTATTCGGGCGAGAAGGTCCTGTACGTGGACGAAAAGGTAGAAGGGGATTATGGCATTGTCATGGTCAAGATTGTGACCAAGAAAGAGACGGAGATCCTTGTCAAATACCGACTCAAAAAAAAGGGGGGCGAGTGGCTTGTCTATGACATATCCATTGAAGGGGTCAGCCTTGTCAACAATTACCGGAAACAGTTCGACAGCATCATGACACGATCCTCTTACGGCGATCTGATTGAAAGGTTGAAAAAAAAGGTCGAAGGAAAGGATTGAACGCAACGACCAGCCATTTGACTGTTTAACCATCTTCGGAAAAAGGAGCCTGTTTGTGAGCGCATCTGTTAGACGTTTAATCTGTTTGGTATTCCTGTTGAATTTCCTTTCGGCGCTCTATCTTGCTGATAAAGCGGATGCCGGGTCGGGTGGTGTTGCCGTGGACAGCGCTTCTCTTGCAATAGATCCGGAGGGCCATGAGTTGCTACGGATGGCATATTCAGAAGGCCCGGTAACCAAAGCAGGCCCGAGGGTTGACGATTCGAGCCCAAAGGCCGGGCGCGCAGGGGGCTCTGAGGAGGATTCAGCGGGATCCGATCCCTGGAAGGATGAGGCAGAATCCATTGATTCGATTCCCGATCCCCTTGAACCGATGAACCGTGCCTTCTTCGTGTTTAATGACAAGGTGTACTTCTGGTTTTTCAAGCCGGTAGGGACCGGATATAACATGGTGGTTCCCGAGGTCGCAAGGATATCCATCCGCAATTTTTTCACTAACCTGATCATGCCGATCCGTGCCATCAGTTGTCTGTTGCAGGGGAAGTTTGAAGGAGTTGGCATCGAGCTGGTCCGTTTTGTCGTGAACACGACAGCCGGGTTTCTGGGCTTTCAGGATGTGGCCAGGCAGGCCCTGGATTTTCAGGTTCAGGACGAAGATTTAGGCCAGGTATTTGCGTTTTATGGCATCGGACCCGGTTTTTATCTCAACCTCCCGTTTTTGGGGGCCTCCAGTCTCAGGGACACGGCCGGTTGGGTGGGCGGGCTGTTCCTGAACCCGTTGGACTATATCGTGGAGGACTTCTGGTCCAACGTCGGTTTCAGGACGTTCGATATGTTGAATAAGTCCTCACTGAGGATCGGAGAGTATGAAGCCCTCAAAAAGGCGTCCCTGGATCCCTATGTTGCCATGAGAGATGCCTATTACCAGTACCGCCTGAATCAGATTGAAAAGTGAAGCCTTTGCGGCCGTTAGACAATCGAACTGCATGTTATCAAAAAGCCCGGCTCAGGGAGTTCCTTCAGAAAGGAATATATGTCCTTGAAGCTTTATTGACGGCGCATCGGTCCTTCAATGGCCCATTCTCGTTAAAGCCGACCCAGAGCAGGTGATGAACAAGTGTGTCCTTTGCGCCTTTTCAGATGGTATTTTGTGAAAGGAATTGGCAGTAGGAAACGGCTTCACCTCTCATATTCCTTTCAGAAGGAACCCCCTGAGCCTACATGGTTGGTGACGGCAAGCCCCTTGATTTTTTGAGAAGTCATCTCAAACTCCAAACTTCAAACTTCAAGCACCTGTAGCCCGTGAAAAGCCTTTTTGCCAGGTTTGGTATCCTTGCCGGGATGTTGCTGGGGCTTCCTCTTTTAGGGATCATCCTCAATGGTCTCCCGCTGCCCCGGTATCTGGAATTCCCGCCTCAAACCCGGTATGTAACCCATGCCCCGTTTTCATGGCCTGTCTTCACGGGGTATCTCGTGTTGATTTTGATTGGGGTGGTCCCCCTCGTCATCAGGGCGATCAGAAGATTGGGGAGGGCGGCAACACCGGCCATGACAGGATACCGCTTCCCCTGGTGGGGCTGGTTCGCGGTTGTAGCGGGCCTGATCTTCTGGATGTTGGCATGGACCCGTTTTCCGTGGTTTGAAGTATTCCAGCCCCATACCTTCACCCCCCTGTGGCTCTCCTATATCGTTGTCGTCAATGCAATGACCTATCGACGCACGGGCCGGTGCATAATGCTGGACCGCAAACGGTTCTTTCTGATCCTCTTCCCATTGAGTGCGCTCTTCTGGTGGTTCTTTGAATACCTGAACCGGTTTGTCCAGAACTGGTATTACATGGGGGTCCATTTCACCCCGCGGGCGTATTTCGGGTATGCGACCCTCTCCTTTTCAACGGTCCTGCCTGCGGTCTTAGGGACCCGAGAATGGATTGCCGGTTCGTCCTGGATCCAACAGGGATTCAAGGACTTCCTCAGGCTCCGGATCCCCTGTCCGCGGGTGTTTGCAGCGGCGGTTCTGGTGGTATCCGGGGCCGGATTAGCCGGTATCGGGGTGTGGCCCGATCTCCTCTTTCCGTTGCTCTGGGTATCGCCCCTCCTCATTATGGTCTCCCTGCAGATCATCTGGCGAGAGCCCAATATGGTGGACCATATGGCTGGTGGTGACTGGCGGCTGTTTATGGCGTCTGCATCCGCAGCGCTGATATGCGGCTGGTTCTGGGAGATGTGGAACTGTTATAGCCTGGCCAGATGGGAATATGGGGTCCCGTTTGTTCAGAAATATCTTGTTTTCGAGATGCCTGTCTTAGGTTTTGCCGGCTATCTTCCCTTCGGGCTGGAGTGCGCCGTGATCGCCGACGCAATGGACCGATTGTTCAACCCGGATTGAAATTGAGAAGTGAAACTTGAAACTCGAAAGGTGAAACGTGATGCGTGAAACCCGCAACCCGTAACCCGTAACTCGCAACGCGCTTCAATCTGAAATCTGAAATCTACAATCAGAAATCTCCTGACCGGGTCATCAACTCCTTTAACTTGCCCCGGGATTCTTCAATATCTTTGAGAGGGGCGGTCGGGCCGGGGGACTCGATGGTCCCTGTTTCCACAAGCATATCCTTGATAATGGCCACAGGACCCTTGAGATAGAGATCCCGCATGCTGCGCAGGTAGTCCCCTGACTCCCAAATTTGCTGCAGGCGATCGGGGTAGTTTTTTCCATTGGATGACAACTGAAGGGACGATCGGGTGATCCTTTCCCAGGCCTCGGGGGCCAGGTTGGCGCCTATGGAAACAACCCCACTCCTGCTCGGGTGGTCTAAGAAATGCGCTTCATCGCCGTCATAGATCCTGAAATCGGCTCGGTTCCTGCGTGCCCTCTGGTAATGATGCGCCCTGTCCAAAGTCCCTGAAAATATCAGGCCGGTGATTCCCTTGAGTGCGGTTAACTCCTTCAGAACAGCCGTGCGAATATTGCTTCGCTTAAAAGACTTCGCCAGGCCGGCTATCAACTCCGGATCATTATGGAGTATGAAAGGCGCTCCCCCCATTGCGCAGAGGTCCTCATAAAGGTCGGGCAGGCCTCGGTTGCTGTGGTAGTAGAGGGGGGTGTCCACCCAGAAAAGATCGGCCTCATATTTTCGTCGTTTGACCGCGTCTCTAAGGGCCACGATTGTTTTTCTTGTCTTTTCTTCACTTTCCTGTGTTACCCACATGAAGATCGGAACCGGGTTCTTATGCATGGCGAGAATCGCCTGTTCCAGGAGGTCCACCCTCAGGGCAACCGACAGGCCTGTTCCTTCGCCCGCATGGGGGCTGGCCAGGAACACTCCCTGGGCACAGGGGGATACGCGGGCAAGCAGCCTTCCCAGACCCCTGCCATCGATCCCTCCACCCCTTTTGAATGGGGTAACCAGCTCAACGATGAGTCCGCGTGGCGCGGATAAGGCCTCCATTGATTCTAAACCCTTCTCTTCCCAAGAGGTCGTGAAGATGAATGATCCCCTTCACCCGGGTGTGCTCATCCACCACAACCAGGTGGGTGATGGCGTGAGCCTCCATGAGGCCCAGGGCCTCTATGGATGTCTCGTTTTCGTCGATGGTTTTGGGCGATCGGGACATGATCTCTTCGACCTTGAGGTGATGGATTCTTTTCCTGCTGATGAGGGCCCGCCTCAGATCCCCATCGCTGATAATTCCCTCAAGCCGCCTGTCTTTCCCACAGATCAGGGTGGCGCCGATCCTTTTTGCGTTGATTTCTTCGATGGCCTCTTCGACCGTAGCGCCTGAAGGGACCAGAGGAATATGCGCGTCGGTCAGCATCACCTCTTTTACCTTGAACGACAGCCTCTCCCCCAGGCTGCCGCCGGGGTGAAACCGCCTGAAGTCGTCCCGGTCAAACCGCCTCTGATTGAGCAGGACCACGGCAAGGGCGTCGCCCATGGCAAGGGCGGATGTCGTACTGGCCGTCGGCGCGAGACCCATGGGACACGCCTCTCTTTCCACTCCCACGTCAATGACCACGTCGCTTTCATCGGCCATGGGTGAATCAAGGCCGCCCGTAAAAAGGATGATTTTGGCCCCCATGTTTTTGAGGATCGGCAGGATCCGGTTGATCTCAGAGGTGTGTCCGCTATTGGAGATGGCCAGAATGACATCGTCGGGCGTTACCATGCCGAGGTCTCCGTGGATCGCCTCGGCCGGATGCAGGAAAAGGGACGACGTGCCGGTGCTGTTGAGGGTGGCAGAGATTTTCCTCCCCACCAGGCCTGATTTTCCCATACCCGTGAGGATGACCCGTCCCTTGGCGCGCACGATGATCTCCACGGCCTTTTCAAATTCAGGCCCGATCCGTTCTGTAAGGCCTAAAATACTCTGGGCCTCGATCTTCAAGACTTCTTTGGCTTGTTCGATAATCACCTCAACCCCCGAACACCGGAACCTTGAACCTCTGAACCTGTAACCTTCATCCCGCATCTCATTTATCACGTTATGCACCTCTTCTCAAGAGGCAAGTGAAAATCTTTTGATTTGATCTGCTGTTATGTGGTATCCGTAAGGATAGTCTGGAGTGTGGAGTTAGGAGTGCCTGAAGTCAAGGAACTGAATCGCCGAAGGCGTAGCATAATTTTCGGCGCTCTAAACGCCATTCTTTAGGCACTTTGTAAATGGTTCACCACGAAGAGCACGAAGACATCATATCACTACTAAGAAACTGAGTTTTCGTGCCCTTCGTGTGCTTCGTGGTAAAATCTCTCTCTGGTTCGGATTTATCCGGATTAGACAGCTGTAATTTTAGGCAATATAGGCACGTTAGCTCACTTTAGGCACTTTAAACTTTAGGCACTTCTAACTTCAGATATGATAGACATATTTATAAAGGGCGGGCCGGTCATGTACCCGCTGCTGGCC
>CAZACO010000179.1:0-7434 GCA_964483185.1 uncultured Desulfobacteraceae bacterium | reverse complement strand
CCTCTAAGGCAACGCCAAGGGCCCCGATGGAGGTGTTGTGAGGCGGCACGATCAACCCCGGGAAATAGGCCTTAAAGGCCTTTACCTGGAGTTCGTTCAATGACAGCCCCCCCACAAAGAGGATTGGTTCTTCAAGTGCCCGGTTGGAGACGATGGTGCTCATATAGTTCCGGGCGTTTCCCACATGCAGGCCGTAAATGATATCCTCCAACCGTTCACCCCTGTTCTGGAGGTGGATCATATCAGACTTTGTAAATACGGTGCAGCGACACGCCACATTGGCGGGGCTTGTGCTCTTAACGCCCAGTTTGATAAAGTCGGAGAGTATCCTGTCGATCTGATCCTGGGAGATGTCTGTTTTTTCTGCATACATGGAGGTGGCCAATCTCTGGGCCTGCTGGTCAATGAAAGACCCGGTACCGGAGGCACAGGGACCGTTGGTATTGAAATACTCCAGTTCCCAGGCGGCCTGGCCTGCCGAACCCCCTGTGGAAGGATGATTGATCTGAAACAGGGCCGTCTCCTGTCCTCCCATGCTGATGATCGTCCGGACGTCAGACCTTACGAATGTGGCACCCAGGACCTGGCTGATCGTCTCGAATTCATAAAAGGTCCCTAATCGTTCACTCAGCTCCTTTCCATGGTTTCCGGTAAACGATACAGACCGGATGGCATCCTCTCCGAATCGATGGTACAGCCCCCGGATAAGGTCCAAAACGCCCTCATCTACCTTGCCGATATGCCGGCCGTAAGGGGCCTCAAAGACGATTCTTCGCCTGTCATTGACGACGATACAGTTAAGGCTGACAGATCCGGCGTCAATCCCCACATAGAGTTTCTCTGGATCTGCTGACCGCTTTTTTTCCTTATGACTCATCTTTTTCATTGCTCAGATAAAAAATCTCTCCTGAATGTTCCTTCTCCCGAATATAGCCCTTCAAACGCAGGCCCTTGACCAGATCCTGAACCCTGTCCATGGACTGGCCCAGGGAATTTGCAATATCCGTCAGCCTGAGCGGCCTCCGTCTCACCATGTCCACGAGACTTCTGGCCAGAGAATCGCTCATCAATGCCCGTTTTGCAAGGGGCGCATCCACCACGACCTCGGCCTTTTCCCCAAAAAAGAGCTTTATCTCTTCCAGTCTCTCCCTGTCAAGGGATTTGGCCCGGGAATCTGAAGGGGGACGTACCACCGTGTTCAGCTGTATCTTATCCGGAGAGATGTCATGTAGCAGCCTCTTTAATCCCTCCAGCTCCGCTTCGGTGTCATTAATCCCGGCCAGCAGGACCACCTCCAAAAAGAGCCGGCCCTCATATTCCTGCCTCAGACGCTTCAGGCCGGTGACAATGGCGTCAAGCTCAAGTTCCGGGTGGGGCCGGTGGATCGTCCTGAAGGTCTGATCAAATGCGCTGACCAGGGTGGGCATAATAATATCCGCCCGTTGGACACGCTCCCGGATCTCCCGGTCCCCGAACAGGGAGCCGTTCGTCAGGAGCGCAACCCGCGTGTGGGTGAGCGCCTTTATCCCATCGATGACCTGATCGATCTCTGAATGGAGGGTCGGCTCCCCGGACCCCGCAAGGGTCACGGCATCGGGCGAACACTCCGAAAGCCGTTTTTCCACCTGCGCGATGACCTCACCCACCGGCACAAAGGGCCTTGTTTTCACCGTCTTGTCCGTAGTCCTTCCCACCTCGCAGTAGAGGCAGTCAAAGGTGCATGTCTTGGGCGGGATCAGATCCACGCCCAATGACAGCCCCAATCGCCTCGAAGGAACCGGCCCAAAGACATAGGAAGGGGTTGAATTAGTTGAGTTAGTTGGATTAGTCAAGTTAGTTGGATTAGTTGAATTGGTTGAATTAATTGAATTAGTTGGATTGGTTGGATTAGTTTGGTTTGTTGAGTTCATTAACTTTAGCTCACTTTAGTCATTTATAATTTTAGGCACTTTAGGCACTTTAGCTCACTTTAGTCACTTCTTAATGTGCCTCATCCCAGTTCCTGCCCATGTTAATATCCACCTTCAGGGGCACCTTCAGGGGATAGACCCCTTCCATCTCTTCCCTGATCATCGGGATGACCCGTTCCGCCTCCTCCTCCGGGGCCTCGAAGACCAGCTCGTCATGGACCTGGAGGAGCATCCGGGTCCTGAATCCCTCTTCCCCCAGCCGGTGGAGGATACGGATCATGGCCTGCTTGATCAGGTCGGCGGCCGTTCCCTGGATCGGGGTGTTGATGGCCATCCGTTCCGCCTCTGAACGGATCCGATTGTTGGCATGCTCGATGTCGGGCAGATACCGCCGTCGGTTAAAAAGCGTGGTCACATAGCCGTTTTTGAATGCCGTTTGAATCATCTCATCCCGGTATCTGGTCACGCCCTGATACCGATCATAATACATCGAGATGTAATCCTTGGCCGTCTTATGATCGATGCCCAGTTCCTCACTCAGTTTCCGGGGACCCATCCCGTAGATGATGCCGAAATTGATCGCCTTTGCAACCCGCCGCATCTCCGGGGTGACACCCTGACCTTCCTTCCCCAGGATCTCTGAAGCGGTCCGGGTGTGGATATCCCGGTCCTGCCGGAAGGCCTCAATAAAGGCCTCATCCCCTGAATAATGGGCAAATACCCTCAGCTCTATCTGGCTGTAGTCTGCTCCCACCAGGCAGTTCCCTGCTTCAGCCACAAACCCCTTCCGGATCTCCCGCCCCTCCTCTCCCCTGACGGGGATATTCTGCAGGTTCGGATTGCTGCTGCTCAATCGCCCGGTAGCGGCAACCGTCTGGTTGTATGAGGTGTGAACCCTGTTGGTCGATGGATCGGCAAGCTTGACAAGGGCATCCAGATAGGTGGACTTCAGTTTTGAGAGGGTCCGGTAACGGAGGAGGAGGGTGGGTATCGTGTAGGCCGATGCGGAAAGGGCCTTTAACACCTTCACGTCTGTTGAATATTGGCCGCTCTTGGCCGTCTTTTTCTGGCCCGGGAGCCCGAGCTTTTCAAACAGCACGTACCCCAACTGCTGTGGCGAGTTGATATTGAACTCCATGCCGGCCTCGGCAAAAATCGCCCCTTCCATCTCCTTCATCTCGCGTGCAAAGCCCTTTGACATCTCCTTGAAAAACCCGGCATCGATTTTAATCCCGGTCATTTCCATATCCATGAGCACCGGGAGGAGCTTCATCTCCAGTTCATAGAAGAGTGTTTCATTTTTATCAGACCGCATCTTTTCATCGAGTATCCCCATCAGCCTGAAGGTGATGTCCGCGTCCTCGCAGGAATACTCGCACGCCTTCTGAACCTCCACCTCGGAAAAACTGCGGGCGTTTTTCCCCTTGCCTGCCACGTCGTGGTAACTGATCATCTTGTGGTTCAGATAGTGCTGGGCCAGGTAATCGAGGTTGTGCTGCCGGATGCCGGGATTGATCACATAGGATGCGATCATGGTGTCAAAATGGATCCCTTTGAGGTCCACCCCGTGCTGCTTCAAGACCTCGGCATCATACTTGATGTTCTGGCCCACCTTCAAGATCCGCTCATCTTCCAGCACCCCTTTCAGAACAGTACGGGCCGCTGACCAGTCCACCTGTTCAGGGGCCCCTAAATAGTGGTGCGCCAACGGAAGATAGGCGGCCTCCGTCTCGTCGCAGCAGAAGGAAATGCCCACCAGCTCGGCCTGGAGCGGATCCTGGCCCGTGGTTTCCGTATCGATGGAAAGGATGCCGGCCGTCTGTATCTTCCCGACCAGGGTCTCCAGGGCCTCCATGGACAGGCAGAGGCGATAGTCTCTGGAGCCCTTATCCCGTGACGCAAACTGGTCCCACAATCCCCGAAACTCCAGTTCCCTGAAGATGACGGCCAGTTCGTCGCCGGACGGTTCACCTAACCTGAGCTGTTCCACATCTTCACCCACCGGCACAAATCGATCGATGGTGACCAGATCCTTACTCAGAAAGGCCTCATCCCGGTACGATTTCAGGTTCTCTTTCAGTTTCTTTTTGGGTATCTCTTCCACACGATCAAACACCGATTCAAACGAACCGAATTCCTGAATAAGACCGACCGCCGTCTTCTCCCCCACCCCCGGAACACCGGGGATGTTGTCTGATGTGTCGCCTGACAGCCCCATGACATCGATGAATTTCTCGGGCTCAAACGCATAGGCCGCTTTCAGGGATTCATAATCCGTCACCCGATCCTTCATGGTGTCCCACATGGAAACATCCGGCGTCACCAGCTGCCTGAAGTCCTTGTCCCCCGTGACCATGACCACCCTGAGGCCCTTCTCTTCACAAATCCTGGCCCAGGTCCCGATGATATCATCGGCCTCATATCCCTGCATCTCGAACATCTGAATGCCCAAAGACCTTACGATCTCTTTCAGTGGAGGGAGTTGAACGGCCATGTCTTCCGGCATGGAGGGCCGGTTTGCCTTGTAGTCCTTATAGACCTTGTGCCTGAAGGTGGGTCCCTTGGCATCAAAGACAATGGCAAAGTATTCGGGCTTTTTGTCATTAAGGAGCTTCAGGACCATCTTTGTGAAGCCTAAGATGGCGTTGGTGGGAAAGCCTTTGGAATTGGCAAGGCCCCTGATGGCGTGATAGGCCCGGTGAATATACGAACTGCCATCAATCAAATAGACGGTTGTTTGATCTTTTGACATATTTTTATTATATTCTAACAAATCAGAAATCGAAAGGACTAATTTCAAGAATCGGGCCCCGTTGGCGTTGGTTTTAGATTCAATTATTATTTCAGCCGGTTGTGCTCACGATTCAGCACGGTTCACCCATCAGCAACCAAGGAGTGCCCACATGAACATCACGGTTTTAGACGGATACACGCTCAATCCGGGGGACCTTTCCTGGACCCCCCTGGAACGACTGGGAGACTGCACCATCCATGACAGGACCCCTCCAGAAAAGATAGTGGAGAGGTCCAAAGAGGCCGAGATCGTATTGATCAACAAGGTCGTCCTGTCGGCCGGGGACATCCAACAGATCCCAGGGCTGAAATATATCGGCCTCCTCGCCACGGGATACGATGTGGTCGATGTGGAGGCCGCCAACCGTCGCGGAATCGTTGTAACCAACGTCCCGACCTATGGCACCGCATCAGTGGCCCAGATGGTCTTTGCCCATCTTCTGAACCTCTGTCATCACGTGGCAGATCACAGCGAGAGTGTCGGGCGGGGGGCCTGGTGCCAATCAAAGGACTTCTGCTTCTGGAACCATCCGCTCATCGAACTGGTCGATCTGACCATGGGGATCGTGGGCTTGGGCCGCATCGGGCTGGCCACGGCCAGATTAGCGGCCGCTTTCGGCATGAAGGTCATCGCCTCTGACGTGACCACGCCCCCCTCCTGCCCGGACGATCTGAGGATGGTGGATCTGGACACCCTGTTTCGCGAAAGCGATGTCATCAGCCTCCACTGCCCCCTGACCCCCGACACCCACCACCTGGTAAATAGAGAAAGGCTTCACCTTATGAAACCCACGGCCTTTCTGATCAACACCAGCCGCGGACCGCTCGTGGATGAAGAAGCGCTCGTCGATGCCCTGGACAACAACGCATTGGCAGGCGCCGGGCTCGACGTCTTAGAGAAAGAACCCCCTGATCCGGACTGTCCGCTGTTCACGGCCAAAAACTGCTTTATCACCCCCCACATCGCCTGGGCCACAAAGAGTGCGAGGCAACGGCTACTCTCTGTGGCAATCGACAATGTGCGGGCCTTTCTCAACAACCGCCCGCAGAACGTGGTCAATGACCCGGTTGTTGGATTGTGAGCCTTTGCAACTTGGAGTTTCTTATTTGGAGCAGGGACATTCAGAACAGACAGATGCTCATTTTCCTTGCTGTTTCCATTGAAACCATATAATATGTCAACAAATATGGTTAAGGAGGTGAAGCGAATGCCCAGGATGGTCAAAAAAACGATCGAATTGGACCAGGACTATATCGATACGGCACGCCGGATTTTCGCGGTAAGAACCGAAAAGGAGGCGGTCAACAAGGCCCTGGAGATGGTGATTATCGATGACCAGATTATCAAGGCCCATGCGTCCGTAGGAGGGAAGGGTGAGTTGATAGAGGATATCTTCAAATGAAGGTGATGTTCGACACAAACATCTACATCTCTTTCATCCGGAACAAAACCCACAGCACCGAACTTCTGCGCCGTGGAACCCTGAAGTACCTCTCCGGGGTTGTTCTTATGGAGCTTTGGGCCGGGAGCAAGGGCAGGAGGGGGGAAAGGCTCCTTTATCAGCTGCAGAAACCGTACATGGATGCCGGTCGAATTGTCACGTTGACCGCGGAGCAGTATATCAGAATCGGAGAATTTTTCTCTGATCTTCCTTCCATGTACAAAAACCTTTCCAAAAAAACGGATTTCTTGAATGATGTTCAAATTGCACATACAGCCGTTTCAATCGGCGCAACCCTTTATACAGAAAACGCCGCCCACTTTAATATCATCGTGAAGTCTATGAAGCAGCTTAAGGTGACGTATCTTTAGGACGCGCCAGAAACCGCCTAGTCTTTTATGTCGGTCCTAACGCACAGAAAAAACCTTCCTGACTTCAGGGCGATCAGGTCCGAATGGGATAGGGACTCTCTATCATGAAGAAACAAATAACTCCTGACAACTCTTGACCCCAATACCGGAACAGCGTATTGTGTTGTCATATCCAGGGAGGGACAACATGGGAACAATGAAAACCGCATCAGCCAGGGCGGTCATCGATGCTGACATCAAGCGAGAGGCGGAAGCCATTTTAAAAGAACTGGGTCTGTCGGTGTCAAAATCTGTTGAAATATATTATCGTCAGATTATTGCACAGCGAGGCCTGCCTTTTGAGCTTCAGATTCCCAACGAGAAGACCATGAAAGCCATTGAAAATTCACGGCAAGGGAAGGGAAAGAGCTTTTCCTCACTCGAAGCTTTATACGATGACCTTGGTATCTAAGCCATGCGGTCCATTCGGCGCGACACCCAGTTTAGGAGAGATATCAAGCGACTCAAAAAGCAGCATAAAGATTTCAAAAAGTTTAAGATAATTGTAGAGTTGCTGCTTAATGGAGAAAAACTGCCTGAGTCAACCAGGGACCACGCGCTGAAAGGAACCTTGAAAGACTGCCGGGAATGCCATATTGAGCCTGACTGGCTGCTGATCTATCGAATCGAGGGGAGTGAGTTGTGCCTCGTACGAACCGGAAGTCACTCGGACCTGTTTGAGTAACCCGTCAACTGCCTACCCGACAGCCTCATCCGTTTGATCTTTAGGTTCCCTATCACCCTTCATGATTTACCTCTGAATCCCGCCATAAACTGGGAACCCCCTGGACCCATTACTGAAGGCCCTTCATGATCAAATAACCGTTCGCAGTAGGAATGCCGATTACTCGGCACCCCCCGCACAGATCCCAGCGTGCA
>CAZACO010000178.1:0-7510 GCA_964483185.1 uncultured Desulfobacteraceae bacterium | reverse complement strand
TACCGCTAACACGCGTAAACTACCAGTTCGCACAAAACCAATCGCGGATCTTGGGTTCGAGAGCCTGCTTGATTTATTTTGGCGCAGCGTATAGTATAAGCGCGCTGAATGGAAACTGAACGAGTGAAAGTCCGATGGAAGACACTGCACGCGAGATGAAAATCTATACCTATCCCGACCCGGTTCTCAAGACGTCGGCAGATTCGATAAAGGAGATTGATGATGACCTGCAGGACCTGATCGACCGGATGATTGGGATCATGTATGCCGCTCCCGGAATCGGCCTTGCTGCGAACCAGGTCGGCGTACTCAAGAGGGTGATCGTATTTGACCGCCAGCCAAAGGAAAAAGGGAGCGCCCCGGCAGTCCTGATCAATCCTGAAATTGTGTTAGGCGAGGCCCAGATAAAATGGGAGGAGGCGTGCCTGAGCGTCCCTGATTTTTCTGCGGAAGTTGTCCGAAATGCCCAGGTAAAGGTCCGGGGGCTTGACAGACACGGCAACCCGTTGGATATTGAGGCCGAAGATCTGCTGGCCGTATGCCTCCAGCATGAGGTGGATCATTTGAACGGGACCCTCTTTATCGATCACATCAGCAGCCTCAAGCGGGCCCTGTATAAGAAAAAGCTGAAAAAAATGCTGAAAGAGAAGTAGTTCCTGTGGAACCAATAAACCATCGCCCGATAGAGGGGTTTCCCGCCGATCCCACAATCGTTTTCATGGGCACCCCTGATTACGCCGTCCCTTCCTTGGAGAAACTGGTTGACCATGGGCACGCGATCCAGGCGGTCGTGACACAACCGGACCGCCCCAAGGGGCGAAGCAGAAAGCCTATTTCCCCACCGGTAAAGCAAGCTGCCGAACGATTCGGTCTTGAAATTTTTCAACCTGAAAGGGCGTCAGACAGTCAATTTTGCGAGATAATTCAGAAATTCGGTCCGGATCTCCTGGTGGTAGTGGCCTTTGGGCAGGTTTTGAAGAGGGAACTCCTCAATATTCCCCGATGGGGAGGGCTAAACATCCATGCGTCCCTCCTGCCCAAATACCGGGGGGCCGCTCCGATCCAGTGGGCCATCATCAATGACGAGGCCGAGACAGGCCTCAGTGCCATGCGCATGGATGAGGGCCTCGACACCGGCCCGGTTCTCTTCCAGGAGGTGGTCCCCATCGGTCCGGAGGAGACGGCCGGGGAACTCCATGACCGGCTTGCACGCCGTTCAGGAGAGGTTCTCCTGAAAATAATCGAGGGATTGACAGAGCATCGACTGATTGAAACGGCCCAGGACAATGCCCTGGCAACCTATGCCCCGAAGATCGACAGGGGCATTTCTAAGGTAACGTGGGATCGATCGGCCCGAGCCATATCGGCCCTTATCCGGGCCTTGGATCCGTGGCCGGGTGCAAGGACCCTTGCCGGGGGGAAGGAGATAAAGCTCTTTTCAGCGAAGGTCGAAGATCGAGAGGGCCGTGACCCTGCCCGGAGTCCCGCTGAAAGCGGGATCCCGGGCAGGGTATCCGGTCATTCGGACGTGGGCCTTCTGGTGGAGACAGGGGATGGGACGATACGAATCAGGGAGTTGCAGGCCCCTGGCAGGCGAAGGCTCCCGGCCTCTGATTTTCTGAGGGGATTCCCGATAGATGAGGGGACGGTATTAGGAAGGTGAGATGAAAGGGGTGGCAGGAATCGAGAAGGCCCGGCAGGGCCGTGTTTTACCGGTAGCGGCCGGGAGAGAGGAGGCTGATCCGAATCTATCGGACAGACCGAAAAAGCGGATCTTTATCTTTCTGCTGTTGGTTTCATGCGTTGTGCTGGTGGGCCTTGCCTTTCTGATGTGGTGGGTCCCTTATGTGGGCCTCGCGAATATACATCCAAGCCTCCCGTTGTTGCTGGCCCTAGCCCTGGCCTGTCTGGTTCTTTTCGGTCTGGGCGGGGCATTGACCCTTGTATTTACCATTATTCGAGGGAAAAACCTCTTCTTCAACCGGCGCATTCGCGGGGTGGTTATTCGAGAACTCTTCCCCCTGCTCGTGGGTGTGGGAAGGTGCTTCGGTATCGGAAAACAGGAAATTCGAAGATCCTTTGTCGCCATCAACAACAGGCTGGTCCTGGCCGAGGCCAAGAAGGTCAAGCCGCATCAGCTTCTCATCCTTCTCCCCCACTGCCTTCAGAATCATGAATGCAAGGTCAGAATTACCGGCAGTGTAGAAAACTGCAAGGCATGCGGCAAGTGCAAGATAAAAGATCTGGTGGCGGTCTCTGAAACCTACCATGTGCCGATAGCCGTGGCTACCGGCGGGACCCTGGCCCGGAGGATTGTGGTAGAAAAGAAACCAAAGGTCATTATCGCTGTGGCGTGCGAACGGGACCTGTCCAGCGGTATCCAGGACAGTTACCCCATCCCTGTTTTCGGCATATTCAACAGAAGACCGTTTGGCCCCTGCTATGATACGGATGTGAATATAGAGCTTGTGGAAAAGGGGATACGAACCTTTCTGGAGACATAAGCCTGTGACGCCAAGGGACCTCGCATTGGCCGCGCTCAACAGCTCGGATAATTCCCCCGGTTTTCAGGAACGCTATTTAGAGGCCGCATTCGAGAGAAATGGAGGCCTCGATGAAAGGGACAGGGCCTTTGTCGTCCATCTGGTCCAGGGGGTCCTGCGGTGGCAGATCAGGCTTGACTGGATCATCAGACAGACGGTACGTTTTCCCTTCAAGAAGATCGAGCCCGCCACCCTGAACATCCTCCGTCTCGCCCTTTATCAGATATTCTTTATGGATCGCGTCCCTGATCGCGCTGCGGTCAATGAGGCGGTCAAGCAGGCGGGGGGAGCCCGCAACAGGCACGTGGCAGGTTTTGTCAACGGGATACTGAGACACATCTGCAGGGACAAGGGTGTTTCCTTTCCCGACCCGGGCCGCGACCGCGACCGCTATCTTTCTCTTTATTATTCCTATCCGCTCTGGCTGGTAAGGAAATGGACCCGGGAGTTGGGTCCTGATGATGCAGAGGGTCTACTGGACGCCGGAAACCGCATCGCTGACCGGATTATCAGGGCCAATACCCTGAAGACGGACCGACAGGAGATGATGGCGCGGCTGAACGAGGAAGGTGTTACTGCGTCCCGATGCGCCTATTCCCCTGAAGGCACACGTCTTGAGAATTGCAAGGGGCCTGTAAACCGGCTGCAGGCCTTCGGCAAGGGGCTGTTTCAGGTACAGGGCGAGGCGGCCCAGGTCTGTTCTCATCTGCTGGCTCCCCGTGAGGGGGATGTGGTGCTGGATGTCTGCGCAGGCTTAGGGGGCAAGACGACCCATCTTGCGGCGCTCATGAAAAACAGGGGGCGGGTGGTTGCCCTTGACAGGCGCCAAAGCCGGCTGATCGGCCTTATGGAAAGCGCCGGCCGTCTCGGGGCGGGTCCTATCCTGCCGGTGGTTGCGGACGCTGCCGGCCCTCTGTCTGCGTTGATGAGAGGCTCTTTTGAAAGGATACTGGTGGACGGTCCATGCTCGGGCCTCGGCGTCATATCGAGACATCCTGATGCAAAACTGACCAAGAGGGAAGCGGACATCGAACGCCTGGCGCTGTTGCAGACAGCTATCCTGAACCAGGCCGTTCGCCTCCTGAAACAGGGGGGCAGATTGTTGTATGTGACATGTACGATTTCACGGGAGGAGAACGAGGGTGTGGTGGAGGCCTTTCTCAGGGAAAACCATGGAATACTCCGTGAGAACCTCAAACATGTGATCCCCGGATGGGGGATTGATCTGGTTGATGAGGATGGGTTTTTCAGAACCTTTCCCCATATTCACGGGATGGAGGGTTTCTTTGGGGCGCTTTTTGCGAAATCCTGAGAGGATTTGAACTCATAAGGACCTTTTCATGATGAAATGACGTATTTTCTTAAAAAGTCCGGCAGAGAGAATTCCTTCAAAAAGGAATATATGCCCTTGGCGCCTCTTTGACGGCGCAGTGGCCTCTAAATGGCCCATCTCATTTGAAAGGCGACCGAGATGGTTATGAATTAAGCGCTCCTTTGCGCCTGCTCAGAGGGTATTATTGAAAGGGATTGGCAGTAGGCAACGCCTATCTGTCTGATATTCCTTGAGTCGAAGATCCCGCTCGGCGGGAAAGGAATCCCCTCTGCCTTCTGTTTCACTTGTGGGAGCAACGAGGCCCCGGGTTTATTGAGATGTCACCAAATGACCAATGACCAAAAGGAGGAAATATGGGAAAGATAGCGCCATCCATTTTATCAGCGGATTTTACCCGCCTGGGTGAAGAGATCCGGGAGGTGGAAAAGGCGGGAGCCGACTACATCCATATCGACGTCATGGACGGGCATTTTGTGCCCAACATCACGATCGGCCCCATGATCGTAAAGGCGGCTGCTCGCGTCACCGATCTGCCCCTGGATGTGCATCTGATGATTTCCGATCCCGACGACTTCATAGAGGATTTTGCTGAGGCCGGGGCCAGCATCATCACCGTCCATGCGGAGGCGGCAACCCATCTTCACAGGACCATCCAGTTCATCCGCGATAAGGGGGCCAGGCCGGCCGTGGCCCTGAACCCGGCTACCCCGCTGGACATTCTTACATATGTTCTGAACCACCTCGACATGGTCCTGTTGATGACCGTGAATCCAGGTTTTGAGGGCCAGGCCTTTATCCCGGAGGTTATCCCTAAGATCAGAAAGTTGAGACAGATGGTGAAGGACCTCGGCCTGGACCTGGAAATTGAGGTGGACGGGGGAATCGGTCCCGAGACTATCGGCCGAGTGTCGGCCGCAGGCGCTGATGTCTTTGTGGCAGGTTCTGCCATCTACTACAGTGAAGATTATGAAAAAACCATCCGCCTGATGCGGGAGCGGATGTCCCCGGTTCCTTGAGGGCCAATACGCATCACGCTCCCCACGCCTTCCCTGGAAAAGCAGGTTGTCATAAAAACGGTCAGACCGTGTAAAGGTCGGAAACGACCTTTTCAAACCAGGGTGGCTTCTCCAGAACGACATAGAGGAGTATGAGGGCCGTAAAGGGAATCGGGATCACCATGTCCAGTACGGCAAGGACGACGAGCCCTATCAGTAGTTTGGTTTTCAATTTCATGACCCGTGGTTGCCTTGTGGGTTACGTTAGTTGCATCCTCTGTACGGGGTAATTACCCTAAAATGAAAAGATGTGCAACAACTGAATGGTCGCCCGATCCTGGGAAAACCCCTTCGAAGCCGGTTTTTCGTTGACAAAAAGAACATAAGAGGAGAATAATAAAGGTGATATAGGACATTCACCCGTCAATATTTATACAGAGCCCAAGCGTATCCAATGACCAGATGGCGCAAATCTTGCTCTTTTCTTTCTTTCCTCTCCGGCGTTAAGAGAAACCCATTTAAAATCCACGAAAATGACTCCTACGGCGGCCAACAAAAAGGCAACGTTGTTGATTCAATAGTTAACGTAACAGATTGATATATAGTAATATTTGTTAAACTGAAAGTCGAACGATAAATTTCCAATTCTGAATTTCCATCTTCTCCGCTTAAAGACGGGATCTTCGACCGGCAGCGCGTTGAGAGTCCAAAGTCCGACGTCCTAGGTCCAACGTCCGAGGGCATTGGTTACACACATTGCAGGATGCTTCAATCGCCAATCGTCAATCAACAATCATCAATCCAAACGGGGGTCCTGACATGGCCGGGAAAAAGAAGACACGATCCGCTGCCGGAAAGCAGGCCGATTCCAGGAAAAAGCCTGCCGGGAAGGCTGAGGAAGAGAAGAAGAAACCGGCCGGACCCAAGGGGAGGGGCGGATTTTATATCGTGGGCGTCGGGGCCTCGGCAGGCGGTCTGGATGCATTTGAGAAGTTCTTCGTGCATATGCCGCACGACTCGGGCATGGCCTTTATCCTGGTCCCCCATCTGGACCCTACCCACGTCAGCCTCATGCCTGAGCTGATCCAGAAAACTTCAAAGATGAAGGTGATCCAGGTCACGGATGGGACCGAGGTGAAACAGGACACTGTGTACATCGTCCCCCCCAACCATAAGCTGGCCATCCTGAACAGGACCCTCCAGCTTATGCAACCGGTCAAAGGCCCGGGGGCCCGGATGCCTATTGATTACTTTTTCAGGTCGTTGGCGGAAGATCAGGGGGAAAAGGCGATCTGCGTCATCCTTTCGGGGATGGGGACAGACGGCACACTCGGGTTGCGGGCCATCAAGGGGGAACTCGGCATGGCCATGGTGCAGGCGCCTGAATCTGCCAAATATGACAGCATGCCGAGGAGCGCCATTGACACCGATCTGGTAGACTATGTCCTGCCCCCGGAAAAGATGCCTGGGCAGTTGATGGCCTATGTCGCCCATGCCAGCAAGAAAATTCCCCTGAAGGTCACGTTTGTTGATGCGAAGGCCCCTGATGCACTACAGAAGATATTCATCCTGCTCCGCAGCCAAACCGGGCATGACTTTTCCGGCTATAAGCTGAATACCATCTACCGTCGCCTCGAGAGGCGGATGAGTGTCCACCAGATTGATAACCTCTCCACCTATGTCCGGTATCTGGAAGAGACCCCCCTTGAAGTGGAAACCCTCTTCAAGGAACTCCTGATCGGCGTGACCAATTTTTTCAGAGACACAGAGGCCTTTGAGACCCTGGAGGAGAAGGCGTTGCCCCGGGTGCTCAATGACAAGCCCGATGATCATGTCATTCGTGCATGGGTGCCGGGGTGCTCCAGCGGGGAAGAGGCCTACTCCATCGCCATCATCCTGAGGGAGTGCACAGAGAGGTTCAAGCGACATTATGGGATTCAGATCTTTGCCACGGACATCGACAGTTCGGCCATCGATGTGGCCCGGTCCGGCCTTTACCCGGCGAGCATCTCCACAGATGTGAGTCCCCGGCGTCTGAAACGCTTCTTTACTGAAGGGGATAATACCTACCGGATTAACAAAGACATCCGGGAGATGCTGGTCTTCGCCCCCCAGGACATCATCAGAGACCCGCCCTTTACCAAGCTGGATCTGATCTGCTGCAGAAATCTCCTGATTTACCTGGAGGACAAGCTGCAGAAAAAGCTGCTCCCCATCTTTCATTACAGCCTGAGGCCTGAGGGGGTTCTTTTTTTAGGTTCGTCTGAGACCATTGGGGGATTCACCGACCTTTTCACACCGATCGACAGAAAATGGAAGATCTTCGGGCGAAAGGGAGGGCTCTCCGCCCCGGCCGGCCGGGTTCAGTTCCCGGCCCCTTCTCCCATGGACGGGGTGTACCGGGCAGAAGAAAAAAAACCTGCTGAGGCCAATCTGCCCCAGGTTGCTGAAAAGGCCTTGCTGGACCGTTATGCCCCGCCCAGCGTGATTATCAACAACAGGGGCGATATCCTCCATATCCATGGCCGGACCGGAAGATACCTTGAACCGGCCCCGGGCGAGCCCAAACTGAACATCTACGAGATGGCCCGCAAGGGGCTCAGGCTGGAACTCCCTGCGGCGGTCCGCCGGGCCGGGAT
>CAZACO010000177.1:0-7511 GCA_964483185.1 uncultured Desulfobacteraceae bacterium | reverse complement strand
GGAGACGGAGGCACGACTGTAAGCTGGGCACAGCCGTCTAAAAGTAACAGAACAGTGACCGAAAGCAAGCTTATGATGCGGGGAGTCTTTTGTTTGACGATATTCAATTTTTCTTCTTCAAGAGCTCCCGCACCTCAGTTATCTTCTCCTTTAGCCGTTCCTCCTCGGGATGTTTCAAGGAAAGGGCCTTCTCATAATGGAGAAGGGCTTTCGGGTAGTCCTTCTTCTTGAGGTAGGCGTCACCCAGGTGCTCGTTGATGGTGGGATCATCACCTGCGAGTCCTGCGGCCTTCTCGAGATATTGGATGGCCTCATTATAAGACCCTTTTTTGTAATAAACCCACCCGAGACTGTCTATGATATACCCGCTGTCGGGCTTTAGCTTTAATGCCCTTTTGATGAGGGCCATTGCCTCGTCCAGTTTGATCCCCTGTTCAGCATAGGTGTATCCAATATAGTTGAGGGAATCGGCATTATTCGGGTCTATTTCAAGGATTTTTTGCATCTGTTCAATGCATGATTCCTTGGCTCCGGTCTTATCCAACAGAACACCCAATCGGAAAATCAGGTCAATGTTCTTATCCTCCAGCTTCAGACCCTTTTTAATAACCGTTATGGCATTCCCATAGTCCTCTTTAGCCTCATAAACGGATGCAAGCATTAGATAGATTTCAATCTTGTTCGGCTCCAACGCAATTGCGTTTTCAAGAATCTTTATGGCCTCGTCATATTTCTCTTCCATACCCAGAAGGTGTGCGATGTGCATTTGAGCATTGACAAAATACTTGGAGCCGGAACGGATCTGTCTGAACGTTTCCAATGCCTTTTTGAACTCTCTTTTTTCTTCATAGGCGGTGGCCAGATAATACCTTGATTTGTTATCGTCGGGCCAGGCATTCACGATTAATTCCAGTTCAGCAATCGATTCATCGATCTTTCCCTGCTTCAGATATATTAGCCCAAGTGCCTGTCTCTCAGGTTCCCCCGGCCTTGAATGCTTCTGGATCTCTTTCACCTGGTCTGCGGACTTTTTTTCGAGGCCCAATTTCAAATATAGATCGACTAACCGTTCCCGGGCGGGAATATTATCGGGATAGAGGTGCAACAGTTTCTCGTAGGTTTGAACGGCATCATTTGCTTTACCGGTCACCTGATAAAGCGTGGCCATGTCAAAAAGGGCCGGTTCCAGACTCTCATTGAGCTTCAACGCCTCGCCAAGGGACTTTTCTGCCTCCTTGTAGCGATTCATTTCCAGGTTGATCCTTCCGCGGTAGTAGTGTGCAATAACCAATTCGGGATTTTGCTCGATCAGCGTGTCTAACTGGTTAAGGGCTTCCTGAAGCTGCCGCTTCCTGACCAGTATCGTGGTTAACAGGAGCCTTATACGCTGGTTTTTAGGGTCCAGATTAAGTATCTTCTGATAGTGTTCGATGGCAAGATCGTCGTCGCCTGTCAGTGCGTATAGGTCTCCCGCCAATGTGATGCCCCCAACATTCTGGGGATCGATAGCAATGCCCTTGCGTGCATAGACCAGGGCTTCAGGGTACTCCCTCAACTCTTTCAGAAGCAGTCCCATTTTTATGTTCAGATAAGCCGATTGCGGGTCCTTATCAATTGCAGATTGGAGGTATTTTCGTGCTTCTGCATAACTGCCCCGGGATAGAGCGATGGAGGCCATGGTGAAACCCTGGTAGGCCTGCTGGCGTTCATCCTTTTCTGTGACGTGGATGACCTCTTCCGACTGTGCAGACAAGGGTTTATCCTTCAGAACACCGGATGTAATCGGCGCACATGCGGACACAAGTCCCACGAGAAAAAAGAGAAAAAGAATCCGGCTTAATTTCAAGTATCCGTAGAAAAAGGGCGTTTGATCGGTTATGCGATTTCTTTGGTATGATAGGGGTTTTCGTTCCATTCTTCCTCGTGTGGACTTAAACTTAAACTGTCTTTTGGACTTTGTAATCCGGTTAACGTCTGCCAGAAAGAACTGACAGTATGCTATTTCAAAAAGTCTGAATACTCTTCCTCAAAATTAGGGATGTTTTCCTTGAGCCACTTCTTGATATGCTTTGTAATTTTTTCCTGGATCTGTCGTATCCTCTCACGTGAGATGTTGTATTTATCTCCAAGATCCTGAAGCGTTAAAGGCTTCTCCGCCATAATCCGGCTATCGAAGATGTCAGCCTCTTTTCCGGAAAGCGTCTTACGGAATTCCCGGAGACTCTTCATGAGCAGATTCCGACTTTCGGCTTCAGAGAGCTGATCATCTATAGGTGCCCTCGGGTCGGGCAGGAAGGCGCCAAAGGCCTCCCTCGAATCTTCTCCCACCGGTGAACTAAGGGAAACCTCCCATCCCCCTAACCGTTGTGTCATCTCAACGACTTCCTCTTCCTTGACATCAAGCCGTTCAGCCAATAATTTCGGTGCAGGGGCGAAGCCTTGAGAGATCAGTTTGTCCCTCTCCTTGGCGAGATTAAAAAATAATTTACGCTGGCTCTGAGTGGTTCCTATTTTGACTAACTTCCAGTTATCCATTATAAATTTAAGTATATATGCTTTAATCCAGAATGAGGCATAATAAGAGAACTTTATCCCGCGATACGGATCGAATTTCTTTACGGCCTGCAGGAGGCCCAGGTTCCCTTCCTGGATCAGGTCTAACAGGTTTTTTGTCCAGTACCGGTGGAAATCCATGGCGATCTTTACAACCAGTCTCAGATTAGCAGTGATAAGCCTGTAGGCAGCCTTATCGTCCTTTTTCTCCCTGACCCTTATGGCTAATTCTATTTCTTCTTCTCTGGTAAGGAGGTCATAACGTTTTATCTCGAGGAGGTAAATCTGGAGTGGATCAAAGGGGACTAAGGCCCTCTCCGCGATTTGCACGGAAGGTGGCAGCACAGTCCCTTTTGCTCCCGAGTGAGACTTGTCAGACCGGGTTTCTTTTTTCTTGGGTGAGGATTTCTTTTTTGTGCGTTTCATAAAAAAATGTCATAGAGTCCGTCTGCAGATCTCCGCAGATTATTGGATCCTCTCAGTCAACCATCCTTATAATCGACAATTCATCGGTCTACAACCACCTTCATATATCTCTTTTTCCCTGCCCTCAAGAGGAAGGAATTATCCTCTAGATCTTCCATTTTGAGCAACTGATCAAAGGTGTTGATCTTTTGTCCATTCAGATACCCTCCCCCCTGGCTAATCAGTCTGCGGGCCTCACTCCGGGTCTTGCAGAGGCCTGAATCTTCAAAGAGGATGTAGGACGGAATGCCGGATTCGAGACGTTGCTGGCTGATTCGATGAATAGGCACGGATTTGGATGAGGCAGATGTATCGGGGGGCCCGAAGAGTTGCCGGGAGGCATGCCGTGCCTGATCCGCTTCTGTTTGGCCATGGCACAGCCGGGTGGCCTCATAGGCCAAGACTTCTTTAGCCTCCCTTATGTCTGACCCTTTTAGCCGGCGCAGCTGCCTGACCTCATCCATGGGGAGAAGTGTGAAGAGGGAGAGGAATTGTCCCACATCCCGGTCATCCTGGTTGATCCAGTATTGGTAGTATTCATATGAGGACGTCAATTCCGGATCCAGCCAGATTGCCCCTTTGTGTGTTTTACCCATCTTTATGCCTGAAGATGTGGTCAGCAGGGGAAATGTAAGGCCATGAATAATCTCACCCTTCAACCGTCTGGTCAGGTCTGCCCCCGCCAGGATGTTACCCCATTGGTCATTTCCACCCATCTGGAGGCGGCAATTGTAGTTCTTGAATAGATGCCAGAAATCGTAGGCTTGAAGCAGCATATAATTGAATTCGATAAAATTGAGCCCTGTCTCTAATCTGGCCCTGTAACTCTCCGCGGCCAGCATCCTGTTGACGCTGAAGTGCCGGCCAATATCTCTTAAGAAATCTATGTAGTTGAGATGGGTTAACCAGTCTGCATTGTTTACCATGATCGCCTTTTTGTCGCCGAAATCGATGAACCTGGCCAACTGTTTTTTTAGGAAAGAGGCGTTTTCGTCTATCTTGTCTCGGGTCATAATCGGGCGCATTTCGGTTTTACCGCTCGGATCGCCGACAAGGGCGGTTCCTCCCCCGATGACCGCAATCGGCCTGTGACCCGTTCGCTGCATGTGCACCAATGACATGATGGGGAGAAGACTTCCCGCATGAAAGCTCTTGGCCGTTGGATCGAAACCGATATAGCAGGTCACACGATCCTTCAACAGGCGCGAGACGAGGGCCCTGTCAGTCACCTGTTCAACAAAACCTCTTTCCTCAAAGATGTCTAATACGTTTTCCACGTCAATTTTCTGAAACGCTCCTCTCGTATCCTGAGGGAAGTCTCAATCTAATGACTTGCCCCTGTTTTCCCAGATCTTCCATCTTTTTACCGTTGAATTCAAGGTCAATTCCGCCGGCGTTGCCGATCAGCAATTCAAAACCCTTCTGCGCCTTCCATTCAGGCGTGCTTTGAGGACCGAAGATATACTCTTTTGGCCTTTCATTATCTATCGTCACCCTGACCCACGTCCTCTCCTTGACGTTGGCCTTCAGGATTAACTCAGGCCTGTCTGTTTGGGCCGAGGGGGCGGTAACTGAGACAGGTGCTTCACCTTCTGTATGGCTTTCTGTTTCAACCGCCGATGCCTGCCCCGCTGGTTTTGAGGTGTCTTCTGCCGGCGGACCGGCGGACGGCGTTACATCAACCGCATCTGATACCGGGGACTGCTCCTTTTGAGGAAGCGGTTCTTTGGGATGGAGGAGACCAACCGTCGGTTCCTGTTTTATCAGGGGATCCCCTCCCGTGTCTTCCCGGATATCCTGGCGTGTTTTTGTGCCTGAAGGCATTTCATTAGCCGGACCCGCTGAATCGTCGCTAATTGTTTCCCCCCTGTGAGATAGATCTTCTGTCCAGTTGTAGAGAGCAAACCCCACAGCCAGGACAGCAAAGACCAGCAAAAGGTAAAAAGGCCTCTTTTTCTTCTTGGGCGCAGGCGACTGAAGGGACCCTGGCATCGCCTCATGCCGGGGACTGATCTCCTGATAGAGCCCAACGAGGCCTTCCTCCGATAGTTCAAGGACCTTGGCATAAGAGCGGATAAATCCTTTTACAAAGGGAGGTGATGGAAGATGGTCCCAATCTTCATTTTCTATGGCCTCAAGGAAATGCGGCCTGAGTCTGGTTTGTTCTGAAATCTGGGCATACGTGAGCCCCATCTTTTCCCTCTTATCTCTCAAAAGGGAGCCCAATTCTTTGCCGGATGGAAATTCCCAGTCCCCGGGTTCCTCATCAGGTGGGTGGTGTTTGTCGCTGCCCATCTATGGTCCAGTCTTAAAAGATAATTTTTGTATAAGCCTTCTTCCTTAACTCTTTGATCCAGACAGAATATTTTTTGTCGAGTTTCTGGCGATAAAGGATGGTTTCAATGGCGTTTCGAACCTGTTCGAAAGATTTCACGCCCCCCGCATCTTTTTCTTTTACCTTGATAATAGTGATTCCATCGGGCCTGATGATAGGTGCACTCACGTCTCCACTAGAGAGATCCTTTATTATTTCAGTCATTTGCGGGTTAAGTTCAGTCATCTTGAATACGCCGAGATCGCCCCCATCGCTTGCCCCGGGGCCTTTGGAGAATCTTTTTGCCAGCCTGCTGAAATCGTCGCCACTCTTGATCATTGAGAGGATCTCCTGGGCCTTTTGGTAAATGGCCCGGGCCTCATTTTTGTCCGCCGGATCGTTTTGTTTAAGAAAGATGAGCGCGAGATGGACCTTTCCCTCGCTGGTGAACTCATCTTTGTGTTGATGGTAGTATTTCTCGATGTCTTCTTCCCTGAGTATAATCTTTGACTTGACCTCGTAGTTGATCAGCCGGATCCTTTCCAATTCGCCCTTAATGGATTCTCTGTATGCTTCATAGCTTATTCCCCGCCCTTTCAGTTGGGCAATCAGGCCCTCCTGGGTTAACTGGTTATCCTCTTTCACCCTTTCAATGGCCTGGTCTACTTCCTGGGACGTAACCGTTATCTCTAATTCCTTGACCTTTTCAAGGGCAATTTTTTGATCAATCAGATCGTCCAAGATTTTTCGCCGGGTTTCAAGGTAGGTCTCTTCGGATTTTTTTTTCAGCTCTGAGGGGGATATTCCGGTAAACTCCTTTATCTTGGTATTGAGTTCATAGAGAGTGACAACTTCATCGTTGACAATGGCCACAACCCTGTTTTGAATCTCACCCGAGACCGGAGAATAAGAGACGATGATCCCGGCAAAGAAGAGCACCCATGCGAATAACGGTCGTAATCGTTTCATTCGGTTCCTTCGGAGATGGAATACGGGGATTCACCTGGCGATTTTAATCTCCCCGATTCCGGTATGCCCTGTTAAGGCGCCCTGACAGCTTTTGTCTGGATTGTCGATTTCCAGGTTAAGAAAGCTTTAATTTGGCTAACATATCTTGATTAATTTTGACTTTAAACTCAGACCTGAGCTTTTTCAACCATTTTTTGTAGAAGTCTTCATGCCTCTGTTGGAGAAGTGTTGATTCTATTTCGTCAATCACTTCGGGTAGCTCTTTTAAACCGGCAGGCCGGCGGGCTGTCACCTCGAAAAGATGATAGCCAAAATCGGTTTTGACAATAGGACTGGTCTCGCCAGGCTGCATCGAGAAGAGTGTCTTTTCCATGGCCTCGTCTAAATCGCCTCGGGCAACCCAGCCCACGTCGCCATTGTTTTCGGCCTCAGGAGCTATTGAATATTTCCCGGCAAGTTCTCCCATATCTTCCCCGGCATGGAGGCGATCGCGCAGATTCTCTGCTTCTTTTTTTGACTTGCAGACGATTTGCCGGAAACTTAACATCTCGGGGGACCTGAAGTCATTTCTGTTCTCCTGGAAATAGTGCTTGATCTCTTCATAACTGGGCGAAGGAATACCTCTTGAAGCCTCCTTGATAACCTTGCTGACAAGAAGCTGATTTCTTAAGCGGTGCTCCCATGATTCCGGGTCCGCATATCCTCGGAGCAGGGCTTCCCGAAAGTCATTTTCCGTGTATTCCTTCTTGATCTCCTTCAGGTTCTTTTGGAAGTCCTTTTCAGAAACCGAGATATCATTTTTTTTCGCATATTCTATAATAAGAAAATAATCGATGATTTGCCTGACGAGCTGCTTCTTGATCTCTTCAGCATGGTCGCCCGAGACCGGCATCTCGCCACTCATGAACTCCATCTCTTTTTTTAATGTGTCGCGTGTCAGACACGTCGAGCCTATCTCTATTATCACGTCATCCGGTTCATGATCGAACACGCCGCAACCGAGGGCAGGAAAGGTCAGGCTCCAACAAAGAAGACAATAAAGACCGTGACTCATGAACCGGATTCTTTTCTCCATCATCATCCTGTGGATTTTTTGTCAAAACCTTCCAGAAATCGAAAAGCAAGGGCCCGGATTTTCGGTAAGACCCCTCCAAAGCTTTGATCTCTGAACCCCTAACCCGGATAAACCGGCCTCCGGCTCGTAAAGCCT
>CAZACO010000176.1:0-7535 GCA_964483185.1 uncultured Desulfobacteraceae bacterium | reverse complement strand
CATTTCTTATACTTAGCCATTACCTGCTCATGAGGGATCGACTCACCCCGGTCCAGCTGAGCAATGCCTTCTTCTATCTCCGCTTTTTCTTCATCACTGATTGTATCCCACCAGTCTATTTCTTCTCCTTTTATGGTCTCAATCCTGGATAATATCTTTTCATCCTGGAGATTTGTTATCCAGCTGATCAGGTCTATTTTTCTTCCGGCAATATCCATTGTTCTCATGATTTTATTCTATTACAAAGTTAATGATTTTAAAACTTCAGCGGATGGTACCGGTTAATATCCTTGTGCAGGCCATTCATATTATCCAGTTGGTATCGTTCGGTTGAGCTCACCCACCGGTGACCGGCCATGTACTGGACCTCCCTCAGGTTATGCGTCTTCAGCCAATGGGTTATCACGCTCTGGCGGATCTGACCGGCACTTTTTATTTCCGGGTAGATTCTTTTCAGCCTCCGGAACATATGGTGCAGGCTGCTCTTTAGATCCAGGGATCCTCTCATGCTGATAAACAGCTGACCAGTCGATCCGGATCCAGCCATCTTCACCAGCCGGGGCCGGATCCGTCTGATGTACCCTTCCATATCCAGTACCTGCACTGCCTGCAATGGCAGCGTCCGGCTGTTTCTTCGCCGGCTGCCGGGAACATACACCTTGCCCCGCTGCATATCCACATGGTCCACCTCCAGCCGGTGCAGCTCCTCTGTCGTCACCCCCTGGTAGATCAGTACGCCCAGGATCACCTTGTTTCTTTTGTCCCTGTGATCCTTCGTCCGGTAGTTTGTAAAAATCCTTTCCAGATCAGTGAAGCTTACCACATCATGGACCATCCTGCGGGTACCACCCTTCACGTGCAGGTTGGCCGCCGGGTTGGTTACCTGGTAACCAGTACCATCGCCATTCCCATTCAGATGGTGGTAATAATACCGGATGGCCAGCAGTACCCGGTTGATGTGATTGGTAGTAAATTTTTTTTCTTTCAACTGATCGATAAAGACCAGCAGGTCATTGTATCGCACCTGGTCTGCCTGGAGCCCTTCCTGATCCATCCACTCAAGCAGCAATCCGGCATAGTTTACATGCTGGCGGATGGTATCCGGTGCAAAACCTTTTTTTTGAAGATACCGGTTAAAATTATCCAGGTTATTCATTTACCAAATGGGTATATATCTGGGTACTTTCAAGGCTTCTGTGGCCCAGGAAGCGGCTTACACTATCCAGGCTCATGCCTGATGAGAGCAGGTGGGTGGCTATCGAGTGTCTGAGGGTATGCAGGCCCACCGGACCATCAATACATGCTCTTTCTGCCAGCAGTTGCAGCCGGACGATCAATGTATTCCCGGTGATCCTTCTTCCCTGCATGCTGATCAGCAAAGCCGGATTTTTTCTTTTTTCAGGTGAATAAAAAAAACTGTTACGGGCAAAAAGGATGTAGTTTTCAAGATCAGCCCTTACCACCTGGCATACCGGGACATACCTCTCCCGGTAGTTCTTTCCTTTTCTAACATAAACCATATTCTTCTTCAACAGCACGTCTTTTAAATCCAGGGCCATCCCTTCGCTGCGCCTGAGGCCCAGTCCATAATACACCCCCAGCATGGCCCGGTCACGATAGCCCAGTTGTTGTGTGTTATCTGTCACCTGGTAAAGCCTGCGGATCTCATCGTGGGTAAGGATCACCCTTTGTGGGTGTTTTTCAGGTTTTACCTTCAGGGGTACTTCCAGGATTACCCCCTGGGTCTCCTGCAAGTACCGGGCAAAGCGCTTAAGAGCATTAATATGACTGATGATGTAGTTTATCGATAGCCCGCCATCACTCATACTGTTCTTTCTCTTTTGTAAAAATTCAAGGTAATCTTTCATTACCTGACCGTTTACCTGGTCCACCCCGGTAATGCCTCTTTCTTCCAGGTAGTAGAAAAACACTTTTAACAGGGACGGGGATCCAATTACAGTAGCCTGTGCATATCCAAGCACACGGAGCCAGTTTTTAAATGATTCGGCCAGTAGGTTAAACGAGGGGGTCCGGAAGGTATAATTTCGCATGGCCTATATACGTGCTTTTTGAAGTATAACAGTTATGCTTAAGATTGCTTAACTGGCGGGCTGTTCAGAGGCTTTAAGTGTAACATCCCGGGGTGTTATACTTCTGTTATACTTACTCTGAAGATTATTAAAAATTTCTTCCAGGATCTTTACACCGCTCTGCAGCCGGCTGTAATCATCCCACTGGGCCACCTCGTACTCATAACCCGCCTTTCGGTTGCCTCCGGCTCGCTTTATAAAACCACGTGCCTCCAGGTCCCTTACATACCGGTTAATAGTCATGGGATTCATCCTGAGCTTAGAGCGGATCTCACGGGTATAAAAACTTTCCTTGCCCTTTACCTTCATGTGGTATTTAAGTCCTTCAAAAAAGTCCCTGACGGCCCTGGGAAGCTCATCCGATTTAACCAGCAGCACATCCCTCAGAAGCTCGTTGGCCCAGCGTATATCCTCCAGGGTAGTCTCAATGTACTGTTCACCTGTGGTCCGGTCCGTCTTTACACTGCGCTGCCACTGGTGGTAAAACGTAACGGTTTCAATAAAGGCCAGGTAATGGCTGTTCGTTCTTAGAGGCTTAAAGATATGCTCCGGAAGTTTCAGATGCTCTGCATAAGGGTTCCGGATCTTAACCGGTCCAATCAGGGTCTGGATATCCCTAAAAAGCTCTTTTAACTCATGTTCTCTGTGGGTATCAATACTGCCGGCAGAGAGTTTTCTTTGATAGTCCATGATCCTTTCCTTGTGCTCCTTTGAACTATCCAGGTAGATCAGCAGCGAGCGGTTGGCATTGTCTTCATACAGCCTCTCCCTTGTGGTGGTTCCGGCCAGGCAGATCGGCCCTTCCACCTGCAGGGTGATCGTTTTCAGATTGCCTTTGTTATCCTTGATCGGTATGGTTTTCGATATCCTTCTTTTGGTCTGTAGCTCTCTTAAGGGGTATAGAACGTTTTCAGCACCGTCCATATCTTCGATAACCACCAGCTTGTTCCTTAATTCTTTCCGGTCGAAGTAATAAAAAGCGTTTTCTGAGAGGATCGTGATCTCCAGCTTGTCCTGCTCCGGGATCAGCTCTGCGATCTTTTCCTGCAGGTAGGTCTTGCCGCTGCCCGAAGTGCCCAGGCTGATAACGTGCAAGGGCTGCTCCCTTTTCCTGGAAGTAAAAACCAGGTACATAAGCATACGGTTGGTTTCTTCACCTACCACACCCGTCAGACCTATATCACGCATCGTGTTTTTCATCAGCTCAGGATCTTTCAGATACTCTATGGCCCGGGATTTTCTTTCCGGGGTTAATTCTCTCCGCTTAGGTTTCTTTGCCTTCTGGCTTTCGATATGGGAGAGCCGGTAGCGTTCCAACTCCTCGGTCAGTTCAGCCAGGCCCCGGCTGATCAGGCGGGTCTCCATCTCGAGCTTTTCTGCTGTGCGTTGGATAAACTTTTCCAGGGCATCATCATTGTAAAGATCCAGGGTATGCCGTATGCTATGGTAAGGATTAACCTGGGGATACCGGGTAATCTTTAACGTTACCCGGAGCCGGTCCAGTTGATAAAGGTTCACCCCACCCAGGAGAGTAAAGAGCAGTTCCCTGGTCTGGTAGGTGATGTATTCAGGATTCGATGTATTTAAGCGATTCTCAGGGGTTTTATTAGAGGTCGGATCCGCTTTCTTTTCAGTTGAAAAAGAAAATTTTTCCTTTGATGTCAATGCGGGTTTCCGGGCTTTCAGCAGGTGAGTAAAAACCTCCTTTTCGTGTGAGGTGTAAAGGCTGTTTACGTCCTCTCCTTCCGGAGTGTCGACACAGGTGACTTTGATACCCCCTTGGAGGTTTCGTAAAGTTTCAGTATGCTTTTTTATGGCTTCCCTTCCGGCCTGGTCACCATCAAAAAACAGGATCACCTCCTGCAGCTGGTCCACATCCAGGATGGCTTTCCTGTGCTCTTCTGTCAGACCATTGGTACCATACAGGGACAGGATCCCATACTCGCTTGTTATTTCATCCAGCTGCAGCAGGGTGGCTGCATCGATGATTGCCTCGGTCAGGATCAATTTTATTACTCCAGGATCCGGCCAGCCAGGATAAAGTCCCTGCCGGTCTTTTAAATAAAAGTGTCTACCATGGTCGCCATCACCATTGCTGTCAAAGATGTTCCTAAAGTAAAGGCTCGCTATCTGCCCTTGCTTGCTTCTGAGAGCAAAGCAGATCCCACCCTTGCCAAAGACCTGGTAGCTTCCTTTTTCGCCCTCTTTTAAAAGGCCGTATTTCACAAAGCTTCTGATCAGGTGATCAGTTACATTGCTGCTTTTATGGAACGCTCCACTGTTAAAGCCGATCTCCAGGCGCTCCGGATCCAGGCCCCGGCTTACCACGTATTGCCTTCCTGCCTGGCTTCGTTGCATGCCGCTTCTAAACGTACTAAAGACCTTTGTCAGAACAGCTGTCCTGGATAGTGCTTCCAGAGGGTGGCTGGTATCTGCCCCAAGTAAATGCTTGGCTTTCATGATAGCTTTGTGTTTAGAGATATTTTCATACTTCATGATAAAATCGATCTGGTCACCACTGCCGGCTTTGCAGTTACTCGAGAAGCAGGTCCAGGTACCAGTCTTTGGATAAACCTGCAGGCTGGGTGTTTTATCATCGTGGAAGGGGCATTTCAGGCGATGGTTACGATCTGGAGTTAGGTTGTAATGGCTCAGGACGGTTTCAAGTGTCAGGCGGGATTTGATTTCAGGAATATCCATTGTTGATAACTTTTGTATTTTCTTATTTGATTCAAATATATCTCAAAAGATTCATAAAGGTGTTTTTAACCTAACCATAGTTGTTAACAATAGGATTTAAAATAATCCGAATAATGCATCATATTTATTATTTTTGTGTTAATATCTTTCCTTAATGATACTATAGATATGACAGATTTAGGTAAAAGAATACAGGAATTAAGAAAAAAATCCGGATTGTCTCAATCGCAATTAGCCCAGAAAATAAATGTTTCTTATCCGCAAATGAGCAGGTACGAGATTAAAGGCGTACAGCCCCCGGCTGATGTACTTAAAAAGATGGCTGATGTGTTTGGTGTCTCAATTGATTACCTGGTAAATGGTGATACCGAAGAAAAAGCAAAAGCTACACTAAAAGATACTAAGCTTTTACGATTGTTTAAAGCAGTTGAAGACATGAACGATAAGGACAAGGATACTGTCTCGGAACTTATCAATGCCTTTATTTTTCAAAGAGAGACTCAAAAAAGATTAGCTCAATAAAACAACCGTACCCGGCTTCAAAGCCGGGTATGTTGTTTCTATATTGTTGCAATGTTAATTTCCTGCTATTTGGCAAGAAGCCCAGTTTTCCTAATTTGATTCAGGATTGACTGGTATAAAAATCCAACTGAAAATAATCTTTATCTATTGGGGATATATCCTGATATTCATGTCTTGGGTTGGTGGGTAAGCTATCTGCCAGTTTAATCTCTCAAAATCTTCCAATGATAAATCATACCTTTTTAGAATCTTATAATCCTTACATATTACATCCCAACCATATGTAGCTATAGTATCTCCGTTAAATATGAAAATACTTAGGGTATCTGAAGTTAAATTTTCAAATACCTCTTCCCATTTTTCTTTACTATCATATGAAACACTTTCTCCTGGTGGAACGCCTATTAATTTATCATATTCATTTGGAATAGCGGTATCTGGATAATTATAACTTACCAAAAAAGCAAAACCTTCCCCACTATTATCTTGCATCCAAAAGCTATAAACCTTATCACCTACATAGTCTTCACAGCTGTTACTACAACATATTAATGTAATCATAATTATTAATACTATTCTCATAATTATATGCTTTTAAGATTAAAAACTAAAAGTATAACCACCATAAAAATGGTATTGGTGGATGTGCAAAAAACCAATACCAATTTGGATTGTAATCTCTTGGATAAATAGTATTATTCCAAGGTCTACCTCTATTTGTTATAGGATTGAATATCAAAGCATTCGGCTCATGATTACTAAAATAACGGTATGCCATTCTATTAGCTTGAGTTTCATACCATTCTCTACTATGATCATGATCCCAAACACCCTCTAATCTAAGACCAATCACACTTGGCAAACCTACATGTGTTAAGTATAATGGTCCAACTACCCGACTTTGAAGGGTATGTCCAAACTCGTGTCTAAATAATTCGTCAGTGTATGGATCCGCTTTAACATTCAAAGAGTTAATGTATGGACCTAGAGTAAATCCCCATCTAACACCTGCAGAAGGATCATTTCTGTTTACTAAAGTAGCCCCTCCATAATAATCAACATTATCAACATTACCTGTAATATTTCTTGTATGAGAAACTGTTTTCCCAAGCAGAGTTTGAGGTAATTCCCAGGTCCATCTGGAAATAAATTGTAAAACTCTGCCTGCAACAGTACGATTTTCATCTGTTTTAAATCCCCCAATATCGATTTGCCAGGCTTTATGTGTTTTGGACCAATCAGCTGACGGATCAAAATTTCTCCAGGCTCTGTTTCTGGCTTTTTTACTTGTTGGATCTAATCCGCCTTTAAAAAATGCTGTGGCGAAAAAATCAACAATACAGGTAAATATTGATCCTAAGAAGAACTCCCCATCTGGGTCAACGTAGATTATAGGATTGTTCCCCATCGCCATGTATGGGCTGTGGTAAGGTCTAAATTCTCCTTTCGGATCGGTGGTTGTCCACCTACCAAGAGCAGGGTCATAGTACCTGGCCCCGAAATCATACCAACTTGCGCAAACAATTTGCTGATTTTCAGATCCTTAAAAACACACCGGTAAATTCAAAGAACGTCGTTTATCTCACTTAAAATTAGTGTTTTTATTTCAATTGAAAAAGAAAAAGGAGTGCCGTATGACACTCCCTCATTTGCTGGCTACTTCTTCTTTTTGCCGCCCTTTTCCCTTTGTGATAGGGCGCTTCCTGCTGCCGTTTTACTAGCCTTGCCAGTTCTTCCATCCCTAAGGACCTTGGAAGCAGCCTTGGCAGCTTTCTTACCTGTGACCTTCTTAGCCATTTAAGTATATTTTTATGAGAATGAACAACTTGAAGTGGCTTACTCCCAGCAGGGACGATTTCGTTTTGGTTTCTGGATGCTAAGTAATATATTTGAGGTATCCAATTTCAAAAATATTCTTAGTCCAAGGCCAGACCTTCATCCCTATCGAGGTCTGGCTTTTTGTATCTACAAAATTACTACATAAATAACCTGATATTCATATTGTTGAAAAGTATTGAATAATGTTTATTGATAGGTCTATATTTTCATTTCGATGTACTCTACATTAAATAAGTAAATCCCTCGTGGCAGCCAGCCCTTATGCGCCCCTGCTGCTGGCTGCCACTCCGCTCTCTTGCACACAACCAAAGCTATATTAACATAATACTCCTTATAAAACAGCCGCGCTCAAAGAGGCCTCCCTGCAGCCAAAGCTGTCAGTTA
>CAZACO010000175.1:0-7543 GCA_964483185.1 uncultured Desulfobacteraceae bacterium | reverse complement strand
AACTTTTCACCGCTGTCCATAATCTTCTTGAATTGTACGGCCGTCACATGCGGTTGGCTTTCTTTTATCGGTTGCCATAATTTTACCACATTCTGTCTGACCTGATCGATGGTGGTGCCTGCCACGACGGTTGTGGGAATTGACATGGCGAACAAAACAGATACTGCGAGTAATAATCCTCTTTTTTTCATAATAGCCTCCTTTTTTTTGGTTCTTAACCAAATCATCGCTAAAATCAACATTTAACAACTTCCACTTATTTGTTTCATATCAAAAGTTAAATCCTCTAACCGTCGATGTCTAATAAAATCTTTCTTTTTTAAAAAAAGTTACATCAACAGAATGATTTGATGGTCTATTTTCTAAAATGTAGGGCTCACATCACAGAGCGAGAACACCCTTTCCAGTGTTCTTCATACGCGCTGGCATCTCTTTCAATTTTCTGCAACAGCTCCTCTAGCGATAGTTCCTTTATCATGGGGTCAACCTCCTTACGGAAAAGGGTCCAATAAATATCCAGCACGCACCAGAAATTATCAGAGCCTAAATTTCTTGGCCCCTTGACTTGAAATAACTGGAAGATAATAAGACGATTGGTGAGGTGAAGAGAGGCGATATGTGTGACAGAATAGATGAAATTCGTCATCGCCAGCCATAAAAATTGTGATAAGGTCAAAAAAAAGCTTGACAGGATCCTCCCGGAGCATTAATTAGATAAACAAAACATTATTTTGAACTTCTAATGAAAGCGCCCGCCATGGAGAACGGAATGTTGAAAAAAATTTTGCACAGACCCGTGACTCCCACCATGGAGAACTATTTGGAGGCGATCTATAACCTGGACAATGAGAAGCGGGTCGTCCGGGTCAAGGATATCGCCGAACGCCTTGGCGTCAAGATGCCCACGGTGACCAATATGCTCAAGACCCTCAATGAAAGGGCGTTGATCGATTATGAGCGATATGAGTATCTGGAGCTTACACAGAGGGGTGAAGATGTCGGGAAAGAGATCGACAGAAGACATCATATCCTCAGAAGCTTTCTGACGGATATCCTGGGCATCGATTTTGATAAGGCCGATGAAGAGGCCTGCAAGATGGAACATGCAGTGGGCGCCTCCACCATGGATAGGCTTGTTGCGTTTATGGATTTCATCCAGTCGTGCCCGAGGACCGGCGAAAACTGGCTGGAGCGTTTTGAAGAATTCCGGACCCACGGCAGGAACCGGGCGAAATGCCTGGTGCATATGAAGGCGTTTGCCGATGAATTCGAAGACAGAATGAAGGACATTGAGACAGGAGAGAAATACGATGACAGATCTCAGCAGGGTTGATCAGGGCAAAGAGGTGACCCTCGTGCGCATCAGCGGGGGCAGAGGCATACGGTCAAAGCTTTACAGTATGGGGCTTGTGCCCGGATCGGCCTTTACCGTTTTAAGCCACAGCAGAGGCGGCCCCGTGATGCTCAGGGTAAAGGACGTCAGGCTGGCTATTGGCCGGGGAATGGCCCAGAAAATCATCGTGGAATGATTTTTTTTGCGTGTAAAGTTAGGGCCTTCTAATTAAGTTATGACGCCTAGACAAATGGAAATTGTAAACAAACACGATCTGATCACGGTGATTGACAGAAGCGCTGAAGAACTTCATCAGCGCATCGATATGCATCGCTGCCTGATGGCCTCCATACTGAAAGAAGGTTTGGATGAGGGCAATCTTCGCGCGCTTCTTGATTTCTGCCCATTGCGTTCCCGCGAAGCGAGGTTAAAACAGGCCGTTATGGAGACCATCGAGGTGCTGGATGAGAGCAGAAAGGCATTCAAATCCAAGAGGCTGGAGGCATTGCGAAAAAAGCTGACGAACCTATTGGTCGATAACAGATAGCGAATCAGGGGCTGTCTTACGGGCTTCGGATGCTTGGCAGGCACGGGGCAAGTGAAGGCGCAACTCGAGATGGAACATTGTCGAGCTGCGCCTTTTTTTATTTGGATGGAGGAAAGGCCATGACATTAGATCAATTGAGACCGGGCAGCACATGCCGCATCAAGAGGCTGTCTGTCCGGGATAAGCTGGGGCAGCGGCTTCTGGATATGGGCGTCTATCCCGGCACGCAGCTCACGGTGATTCGAAACGCCCCCCTTGAAGACCCGATGGAGGTGTCGCTGGACGGGTTTTTCGTAAGCCTTCGCCACGAAGAGGCCCGATTCGTGGAGGTGGAACTCCGATGAAGCAAGAAATGATCTTGGTGGCTCTGGCCGGCCAACCCAACTGCGGGAAATCGACCGTGTTCAATGCACTGACCGGCGCGAGCCAGCACGTGGCCAACTACCCCGGCGTCACGGTGGAAAAAATGGCCGGGTCTTACCGGCGCGACGGGACAAAGGTGGAGGTGGTGGATCTACCCGGGACCTACAGCCTGACCTCCTATTCCCCGGAAGAGAGGGTGTCCCGCGATTTCGTGCTCCACGAGAACCCCTCCGTGGTGGTCAATGTGGTGGACGCTTCCAACCTCAAGCGACAGCTTTATCTCACCTTCCAGTTGCTGGAAATGCAGGCCCCTCTCATTATGGATCTGAATATGATGGATGTGGCGGAGCGAAGGGGCATTGAGATCGATACGCGGGAACTAGGCAGGCTGCTGGGTGTGCCGGTGGCCCCCACGACCATGAAGGCCGGCCGGGGGAAGGAGGATCTGCTGAACCAGATCGCCCGGATTCACACCTCCGACCTGCCCCCACAAACGGTTCAGGTCGATTACGGACCCATGGAGTCGGTGCTGCGGGAGATTCAGGACATGCTGTCCGCTGCATCAAAGGTCCCTGGAGAATATCCCCTGCGATGGCTCGCCGTCAAGCTTATGGAAGGGGACAGGGATGCGCAGGAACGGGTCCGGCAAAGCTTCTCAGACCCCGTTGGATGCCTGAATTTCGTTGAGGAATCCCGAAACGCCTTTGAATCCGAACATGGAGAGATGCCGGAGCGGCACATCGCCTATCATCGCTACCAGGCGGCCGACACCATCAATAGGGCATGCATTCGGCCGAAACAGGGTATGGAAAGGCCTCTGTCGGACAAGGTGGACCGGTTCGTCTGCAACCGCTTTTTGGGGCCGGCGATTCTGGTGGGCGTTATCTATCTCCTCTACTACCTCTCTATTGTGCAGGGATACAACCTTACCAATTATACATGGCCTCTATTGGCCAAAATCAGGAGCCTCACAGAGGCACTGACGCCGAGCCCCGGGTTCATCGAGGTCCCCATCCTCCGCTCTTCTGCCCTCTGGTTTGTGGACAGCATCAATGCCCTGTTAAACTATATCCCCATCTTCTTTATCCTCTTCGGGCTCATTGCCATCCTGGAAGACAGCGGGTATATGCCTCGAATGGCCTTCATGTTAGACAGGCTTTTCAGCAGGTTCGGGCTTCACGGTCAGTCCACCCTCCCCATGGTCTTAGGCGGCATCTACGTGGGGGGGTGCGCGGTCCCCGGCGTGATGTCGTGCAAAGGCATCCCGGACGAGAGGTCCAGATTGGCCACCATCCTGATCATCCCCATGCTCAACTGCCTGGCGAAGGTCCCCCTCTATGTCCTCCTGATCAATATCTACTTTGCCGGTCAGAAGGGACTGGCCATGTTCTTCATCTCCACCATCAGCCTCTTGATGGTCCTACCGGTGGCCAAACTCCTGACCCTCACGGTGCTCAAGCGGAAGGCCACGGCCCCCTTCATCATGGAGATGCCCCCCTACCACATTCCTACCATCCGGGGGGTCCTGGGCCGGGCCGTGGAACGGGTCTGGCTCTTTGTCCGGAAGATCATCACCATTGTGGCCGCGGTCGCTGTGGTCATCTTTGTCCTGCTTCAGTTTCCAGGACTTAGCAAGGATCGGATGGCCCACTACCATGGAGAAAAGGACGCGGCTATTACGTCGTTTTTCAAGAAGATTGCGGACGTCTCATTTGCCCAAAAACTCCAGCGCGAACATCTCATGGCCCTGGTCCTCTACTGGGACGAGTACAAGGGCGCCAAGATGATGGCGCGGGGCAAAGAGGACGTCGCAGAGATAAACGCGGAATTTGAGAAAAAGAATCCCCTGTTCTTCATGATTGTGAACCCGGGAAAGGACAAGGCCGCCAAAAAGGTGAACCGGGAATTCAAGGCGCTATTCAGGGAGAGACAACAGCTCTTGAGGGAAATCAAGAAGGAAAAAATCGATAACAGTTTCCTGGGGCGCATCGGAAGGGCCATTGAGCCGGTCACCCGCTGGGCCGGGTTTAGCTGGCGGATCAATGTGGCCCTTTTGAGCGCCTTTGCAGCCAAAGAGAGCAGTGTGGCCACCCTGGGCGCCCTGTACGATCAGGGGGAGGCGGGGGACCAGTCCCTGGAAAAACGGATGGCCGAGGGAGAAGCAGGGTTTGCGCCCCTCCATGCCCTGGCTCTGATGCTCTTCATGGTCCTCTATCCGCCGTGCATCGCCACGACCATCATGGTGAAAATCCAGTCGGGATCCATCAAATGGATGCTCTTTTCCATGATCTATCCCATGGTCCTGGGTCTGACGGTTGCGGTGCTGGTCTTTACCGGCGGAACCGCCTTGGGGCTTACAGGTCTTGAGGCCATGTTCGTATTCTACGGACTGGCGCTAACAGCCACCATTGCTACCGGGTTGATGAGAAACCGTGAGGAGTTCGTTTAAGCGTTAAAGGCTCAGAGGTTGAGCTTCATTTGAACCATGTAAGCCCTGAACCTTTGAACCTCGGAACCCCATTTTGACAGAAAGGAGGTGAATTCTATGAAGAGAACAATCTTTGTGATCGGACTGACAGCCCTTTTTCTGTTCGCAGCCGGTCAGGTGTTTGCCCACACCCCGATTTGCTCCTGCTATGACAACGGAGACGGCTCCATCACCTGCGAGGGCGGGTTTTCAGACGGCTCCTCGGCCTCAGGCGTGGAGATGACGGTGGTGGACGCGGATGGAAAGGTCCTGATCAAGGGCAAGATGGATCAAGGGAGTGAGTTTACCTTCAAGAAGCCTTCCGGCCTCTTCAAGGTGCGGTTCGACGCCGGACCGGGGCATCTGGTGGAGGTGGAGGGAAAGGAGATCGCCGAGTGAGCCTTGCCCTCTCTGAAAGAAGAGTGGTTGGGAACGAGGCGAATCCCTAAGAACACCCCCGCTCCCTGCGTGTTCCCTTCTCATGAAGGGACAAATGTCACGTTGCCACAAAACCCTATAGGAATCAAGGAGAATGATAACGATGAAAAAATGGATGATGACAGCGTTCATTACAATGGCCGTATTGGCCCTTCACATCCCCGCCTTTGCCCATTTTCAGATGCTCTATACGCCGGAGTCGGCCCTGCAAAAGGGAGGGCCTGTCGAACTCAAACTGGTTTTCACCCACCCCTTTGAGGCCGGACACACCATGGACATGGGAACCCCCATTGCCTTCGGCGTCTTGCACAAAGAGAAAAAGGAGGACCTTCTCGGAAAAGTGAAGCCGATTGAGTTTTCGAGCCTCACGAATAAAGGCAAGGCCTTCGAGGCATCCTATAAACTCAAAGGCATGGGGGATTATGTCTTCTATCTAAGCCCTTCCCCTTATTGGGAAGACTCTGAAAGCAAGTACATCACCCAGCATACCAAGATGATCGTAAATGCGGCAGGAATGCCGACTGACTGGGATGCGGAGCTCGGGTTCCCGGCCGAGATTGTGCCGCTGGATAAACCCTATGCCCTCTGGACCGGGAATGTCTTCAGAGGCGTTGTCAAGTTTGAGGGCAAATCTGTTCCCTTTGCAGAGGTCGAGGTGGAGTATCTGAATCATGATGTCAAGGGAAATGGCTTCGTAGAAGAGGCGAAGGCAGGGGCGCCTCAGGATGCATTCGTTACGCAGACCATAAAGGCAGATGCAAATGGCGTATTCACCTATGCTATCCCCAAGGCCGGCTGGTGGGGTTTTGCAGCGCTGATGGAAGGTAAAAAGATTGAAGGCAAGGACAGTGAGGTCGGAGCCGTGATCTGGGTCCAGGCCAGGGACATGAAATGAAACCTGGAAAGAGAGCATTTGAGGTGTTGTCAAAATGGATACGATCGTGGTCGGGATGATCGCATTTTTGGCCGCGTACCTGTTCTGGCGGTTTCGATCTCGTTTGATCAGCAGTTTGGAGAAATCGTTGGGGCCTGGATACGGTTTGGTTGGCAGGACGACAAGGCGGCGATTGATTACAAGGACCTTTATTCCGGGGGTTTGAACATCAGCGGAAACCTGTGGGGCCGTGAAAATGACAACATCGGGATTGGCTATGCCCACCTGAGAGGCGGGAACCAGGAGGTGGACAAGACAGACGTGTTCGAGATCTACGGACGTTTTGCCTTAAACGACATTTTTGCCATCACAGGAGATATGCAGTACATGAAGGACTCCAGGAAAACGGGGGATGGCCCGAGCGGCTTGATCTTCGGGCTTAGGGCCACGGCTGAGTTTTAAGACATCTACAGATAGGCCTGTACAACGCTCTCATCTTGTGCCTGGGGGGCATCTTTGGCAGGCGGCAAGTTGTCCCCCCTCTCATAAGCCCGGAGTGTCCGGGCGGCAAGAAAAAAGGGGACAGCTTTCCAGAAAAGGGTTAATATTGCTTACCAATGAAAGCGAATATTGAGGAGGCAATAATGAAAGCAGAACAACCTTTGGCCGACCATGATCACCCGCTCACTCGGGAGACCGCAGAGAGGTTGACCAGAGGGGAAGTATCCATACCCGGGAAGCTGGAAAAACTCTTTTACTATGTTCGCGACGAGATCCGTTTCGGCTTTCCCAAAGATGGGGACCTGGTGAAGGCCTCCGACACCATCAGGCTCGGGATGGGGCAATGTAACACCAAGGCCGCACTGTTTCTTGCTTTGTGCAAGGCCGTTGATATCCCTGCACGCATCCACTTTTCCCTCATAAAAAAGGAGATACAGCGGGGTCTTTTCACCTGGATCGGATATATCTTGATGCCGTCCTTACTCTCCCATAGCTGGGTTGACGTCAAAATGGACGGGAAATGGCGCAGGCTTGATTCGTATATAAATGACAAGCCTTTTTACATGGCCGGTAAAAAGGCCCTCAGGGAAAAGGGGTGGGACACAGGATATTCCATTTCGTGTTCCAGCGGGGAGTCGAGTGCTGACATCAGTATTGAGGAAGAAAAATTTGTCCAGATGGATGCCGTTGTCATAGACCAGGGTGTCTGGGATGATCCTTCAGACTATTACAGAACCGACGCCTACCGAAACCGCCCCAGTCCCATAAAGCTGTTCCTTTACAGGCTCATGATCAAGAGGGTCAACGGTAGAGTGGCGCACATGAGATCAGCATGTTGCATCGAATATCCGGCTGATGATAGAAAATAAGGCATGGTTTCCCTTTTCACCGTCCATTTTTTCCACTTCAGCCGTTGGGTTCTAAGGTGAGAAAAAGCAAAAAAGAACACGAATACTGGGGCAATGCAGCACGCACATATGATGCCGCCACGGCCTATATCGTTGGAGAAGAAACCCAAAG
>CAZACO010000174.1:0-7604 GCA_964483185.1 uncultured Desulfobacteraceae bacterium | reverse complement strand
ATCGATTCATCTGGTTGGTCAATAAGAAAGTGGGATCTTCATGACCGAGGTCGGTAATCACCAGTTGACGGATAGGTCCCTCATAATCCTTGAGCATGATCTTGCTATCCAGAATTCTGGGGGTCTTATAGATGCGAGATACGCCCTCCAATTCAATGCGTCTCCATGCTGATACAGGCTCACTGTGGACCTGATGGAGCATGTTTTTGGATCGGCGCCGCAGGGTCATGAAATTCACTCCCTGCTGGTTCAACTTATTCAGGTTGGCGTAGGTTGTCAGTTTCGAATCAAAGATGAGTTCCTGGGGTAGATGACCGGTTCGTTCTTTCCAATAATCAATGAAATTGAGGATTTCGTCGTTTTGGTCGTCTTTTCGTACATCGGCATTGCCATCGCAAAAGACCCGGGTCGATGCGTCTTGTGCCACAAAAGCCAGGATCCCTTTTTGCTTTCTGCTCCGCTTGGAGACATAATGCTTCTCAATCAGGGCATTTTCTCCATGAAAAGGGACCCGAACATACCAAGGCCACTGGCCAAGGCAACAGATCGGTCCCGGTTGTCGCTCAAGTGATTGATACGCCGATATCCCGCTAATATCCGGAATACATTCAACAAGGCAAGATTGCTGATCTCTTTTCTCCGCAATCGGGCAGGTCCATAGCTCTCCATCGCCTGTACGATCCCCAGATCGTTTACAAACTGCGCCAAAAGAAGGGGCCCGGGATCGCGAAGCTGATAGGCGTGGGTCCGCATCTTCCGGCAGAGCTGTTCAAACTGCCAGTTAATGCGACGGGATTCCAAAAGGGAGTTTTCACTGTATAGGTGATAGGCGGCCGTTGCGGGCTTAAATGGCTTGTCATCAATGGATTCCACAGCGCAGAATTGATCCAACGCCACAGTTGGACGATTCCTGTCTGTCAGTCCCCATCGGGAAAACACCCGGTTGACGGCATACCTTGAATAGCACAATTTCAGGACCTTGACGATTTCCTGAGCAGACCAATGGGGATGGCGAAGCTTTTGCAAGATAATGTTCAGCTCCGTTTCATTGCTCATGGTCTCTTTCCCAGGAAGGTTTCCTGGAATCACCGCCCATGGGCCAAAGACGCGATAGTCCTTTACCAGACGATAATAACTCGTTGGCGATATGCCGAACTGCAAACAAACGTCTTTGATCCCAAGGGATGGTTGGTAAAAAAGTTCCCTTAACAGTTCCAGACACTTCTGGTACGGATCGTTATCATGGAAGAATGTTTTGCGCCTCTTTTTCTTGTCTCGACCTTTTATCAAACCCAGGTTCAGCCGATTCAGATCATTGACTGTCCGCTGGATGCGAGACCAGAACTCACTATCCGCAGGCCGATTAGAGACAGACCGACCGTATGACGCCAGTATTTGAGAGACAGGCTCCATACCAGCACCCTCTTGAGCAGCAGGAACTGCCTCCGCTAATCGTCTGGAAATACGTAAGAATCTGCTTTTTTCAAAGAATTGGTAGAAGCAAATTTAAACAAGAGCCTTGACAGGACTGCTAAATTGGCATTATTTAACATATTAACCATAGGGAATTGTAAGCTTTTTCAGCCCAAAATCTATATAGTCTTTAGGCCTGAATCCCTAGAAAAAGGGCTAAACGTTTCCGTGGAAGTGATTCCTGCACGAAATTCATTCCGAATCGTCCAAAGCTGAGGTTTTACAACTCAAAACCCGCTTTTTATACAGATGAAAAAGCCTAAGATCCTAAGCATCCAATTTAAATATTTAGGCGATGCGGTTCTGGCAACGCCGGTTCTGAGAGCCATAAAAACTCACTTTGCGGGGGGTGAACTGCATGTGCTTATTCCCGAGGCAGCCGTTCCCTTATTGGAGCATATCGAATGGATCGACAAGGTATGGTCTATTCCAAGAAAAAGAGATCACGCATCATTAGTAAGAACATGGCCGATCATTCGACAATTGAGAAAGGAGCGCTTTGATGTCACCATTGATTTTGCGGGAAATGATCGTGGCGCAATCTTGAGTCGAATCATTGGGGGCCGGAGAAGGATAGGTCCTATAGCGCCAAAGGGCTTTTTCCTCAGACAACATTGTTATACCGAGCCGATCGAAGCAATGGACACGAATCGTCACGAGACTGTTCGAACATGGGCCATAGCCTCTGTATTGAGCGTGCCGTTTCCGGAAGATCCAACCGTAGAAATAGGCGTGAATCGTGCCCTCATCGGCAAGGCGAGGACCTTACTGGATGGCGTCGATTTGGTCTGCTGCATCAGCGCGACCCAGCCCAAACGCGAGTGGCCCCTGGAAAACTGGGTGCGTTTTTATGAAATGGCCCAGAAACACGGGATCAAAATGGCCTTTACGGTGGGGAAAGGTGTCCGCGAAAATTGGTTGCTTAAACAAATAAGAGGAAGATGCCCTAACATGCCGCTGTTCGAATCAATCGAACCCCTCGATCTGTTTCTTGCTGTCCTGAGCCAGTTAAAGGGCTTTATCAGCCCTGATACGGGGCCGTTGCATTTTGCAGCGGGACTAGGTGTGCCGACGATTGGCATTTTTGGCCCAACCGAAGGCCGACGCTGGGCCCCACTGGGGCAGCAACATCAATATCTGCAAGGCGGTTTATGCCCCTGCAGCGGCCACGCAGACGCGTGCAGCCATAGACATCATTGCATCACAGACGTGACGCCAGAAGATCTCTATAATTCTTTTCTGGCCATGATAGGGCGTTGGTCCTGACCTGAACCTCTGGTGTGTTTCTCTGCGGGTTTGACCGGAAATCATTTACCAGTTGCGCATGCTTTGAAATGCCTTGCTCAGCTTTTTTCATACAACTCCGGGTTCAGCGCAGGGTCATTATACATCTTGAACTGAGAATAGACCCGAAAGCCTCGCTTTCCTTTCATAACGTCAGCCATTAATTGTTCTAAGGCCGCAAACAAATCCGCATGCTGGCATAGAATAATGTCCAGCTTTTCCGTGCACCTGTCTCGCTGAGATCTCTGAGCCGATTCCCGTTGAGCCTCTTCTTTCATGTGAAACGCTTTTAGGGTAAGGATAGAGAGCCGATCAATGATCATCCCAGGCGTTTCGGAATTCATGGGAATCCCATGAGACATATCTGGAAGGCGCTCAACCAACCAGCGATCCATTTTTTCGATCAGATCGTTGCGTTTTTGATTCCACCTATCAATGTTCCGCTTGGCCTGATAAACAAACCGATAACCTTTATCATCACGACGGGCCCTATCCTCCTCGTGCCACAATTCAAAATTGCAGTAGTGATTTTCCTCCACGAGTTGGAGAAATCCATCGTGCGAAACACTATAAGGCCCTTGATGCCACTCCACAGTTTTCTTGGATTGCAACGTTTCAAAAGCTCGAAGATCAAATTCATACATATTGTAATTTTGACTGACCTCTCAAAAGAAACTTTTAGCGATGAAACGCGAAACCTAATGCCTAATTCACGTCTCACGACTTTTTGCCCTAATCACTGCATTTACCCAAAATCCCCCAATTTAAAATCGTGCCTGAATAGGGTTGAATCAGGCACTAAGGAATGGCTCATGTGGCTTCTTTAAAAAGGCGATCAAATCATGCCCTTTACCCAGCCAGGAGGATGGCAGATCAAGCATCCCCGAAAGCAATTTAGAGATACGGAAAAGAATGTATGGGACCTCTTCCCTTCGATAAAATGAAATTCTATGGGTATCCAGTCTTTCCACGACAAACCCGCAATTCTCAGCGAGCCTCAACATGGAACGTGGGTTAAAAAAACTAACATGGCCGCCATGGATGGAGATGTGAAAATATTCCCAACGGCTTCCCATGTATCGAACCGTCCAGCTATCTGCATTTCCAGTCTTGATGACCACAACCCCCCCGGGTTTCAAAACCCTATAGCACTCTTCAAGAAGATTCTGAGGGGCTTTGAGATGTTCTATGACTTCAAAAAGGGTAATCACATCAAGGGAACTTTTGTGTAACCTCATATCTTCCAGGAATCCCTGATGGATTTTTAGACCGCGACTTTTGCCCGTCTCCACTGGAGCAGGTGCGGGTTCCACACCTTCTGCATGGACTCCCAAATGAACCGCAGCGGCAACAAATGATCCACTCGAGCACCCGACATCCAACAGATGGATCTCCGTCCTATCTGTTTCTAAGAAACATTCTACCCTTCTGATAATCTTTCTTGTGAATTTGCGGAGCCTCGCTAAACCTTCCCCTGTCTGCCAGGTTCCATCTGGATCATCGAATTCCTGCATAGAATCCAGATAACGGTTCAGGCTACATTGACTGAATAGTTGCCCGCAAGAGCTGCAACGTTTTAACGGGCCCTCAGGCAGAATGATGCCCGAATTTTCGATGTTGCCCTCGCATCCGATGGGGCAATGATTGATATAATTCAAAATTATTCCTGCTTAGGCTATTTGATACAACTCACTCCGTTTATGTCCTCTTCCGTGCTACAAGAACGATGTAGTCAGAAATCCCAAGTTTTTGGGCCATGGAAATTCCCATCTTTGCAAAAACCCCTTCCTTCGCGTCTTTTAAAAGGTGTGACCAGAATTCAAAAATGATCGGTTCAAATCCGCAGACATTCATGAGACAAGACAGACTTTTCTTATTAAAAGAGTAAATATGCCAAGGAAATCCAAAGTGTTTAAAGCCGTCTTTCTTTAATCCACTGCGGCAAAGAAAAGACTTGAATCGATTGGACGGACCCTCATGGTTTGGGACGTCTATAAACAAATATCCACCGACAGTCAAAAGAGACCAACACCTTTGAACCAATTCCTTGAGGTTAAAAACGTGTTCCAAAACAGCCCAGGCAACAATACCGTCATACCTGTACTCCGGTTCAAAATTTTCAAGCCGTTCATTGTGAAGGGCCAGGCCGAATTTTTCTCGTCCAATATCAGTGAGCATTTTGCTTGGATCAAGCCCTTCTACATGAAACCCCTGCTCAGACGCTTCGAGGCAAAAAAGGCCTGCGCCACAACCGAAATCAAGGATTTTGTCGTTTTTGGTCAAAAAGCGTTTCAACAGCTGCATTTTGAGATGCTGGGTAACATAGGACCTGTCCCTGTTTTCTCTTTTCCACTTTTCATATGACCAGTCATCATACAAGGCACTGTCGACAAAGGCTTCGTTTTCATAGATATCCAGAAGGGAATCTTCTGTAAATCGGGGAGAAGCATACATAACCCCGCACTGCGGGCACTTCCAAAACCCGATCCCGTCAGGTCTTTTGAATATCAGTAAGGGTTCTGGCGGGGTTTCGCAGATAGGGCAGGAAGCGTTCTCTATGAATCCATAAAATTCATCACATTTGATACGGTCTGGCAATACGGCCATCACAATTCTTTCAATGAAGCGAGATTTGGTCGCTGATTGCGGAATGATTAAATCTTTGTAGGCCGTTCTGAAGCCCCGTTACAACCGCAAGAAGAAGCAAGGTGCCTGCGTCTTTGATATAGGTATCTACCATGCCGCCGAAAAAAATAACAAGTGCCATTGATAGAATAAAAAACCCCAACGGAGTTTTTCTTTCATGCCAAGCATTTTTTAAGATCTCCCCAAAAAACCATAAAATGACAAACACGCCGATGAGGCCAAAGCTTACGGCCATATACAAGATATTGTTATGGGGGTGAGCGATGGCAGGCCATTCGGGACCCAGCATTTCTTTGATAACGGTCTGATAACCTCCAGTGCCGACACCAAGAATGGGATGCTCGCTGAAAATGCGAACTGCCGCGTACCACATACTGAAACGATCCTGGTTCTCTGTGTATTCCTTGCCCCAGGCTTTTTCCGGATCAGCGTTCAAATGGTATTTAACCTGATCTATTGAGAGTGATACGCGATCCCTGACAACGGGAGAGAGCAGCATGCTTCCTATCAGCAACAGGGAGACCAAAGATGTCTTCCAGATGCCGGCGCCCTTGAAAAGGTTATACGCGATGATCGGGCAGAGGAAAAGAAAGGTCAAATATCCGACCCTGCCCTGCAAAATGATCAGATGAAAGAAATAGAGCAAGGTAAGAAGGCCAAACAACACGCGGGGTCCCCTTTGATGCGCTTCCCTGAAATAATAGGAAGCCATGAGCATCCCCAATATCAAGTATGCAGAGAGGGTGCCATATCCAAGGCCCAGTCCAAAAGATATTTCATTGATTCGGGGAAAGAGGCCTATAAGCTGCAGGATACCGACCAGTGCATTGACCGCCAGGCCCGCAAGAAAGGCTTGAATAAGCCTTTGAGAGGAAAAAGTGCCAAAAACCACAGAAGACACGGCCATACAGTATACCCAGTAGTGCGTCTTTTTCGCAAACTTGATGCCAAGGCCTCCCACATCAGGCGTATAAAGGAGTCCGGCCCAGGGCAATATGATCAGCAACAGCACGGGCCAAACCCAGGGCTTTTTAAGGCAAGTATGCCATATTTTTAATATCTTACCTGAAAAGATCCAAATCAGAGTCGCGAGCACAGCGCAAATAGTAGGCGGCGAGGTGCCTAAGGGCATACTGAAGAAAAGTGCGACAAAGGCAAAAAACAGCCATTCGTCTGATTTGATTTTTCTAAGTCTGTACCAGGCCGTTCGGGCAGAAATACTCATCTGATTCCATCGTTTTACTCAGAAGTTGATCATTGATCTCCAATGTGGTCCTGTCATACCCTTCATGCCACAGATGGAAACAAATCGCCATGAAAGGATGCCTTTTCCTGCTAAGTCCATATCGGTATAACCGGACAGCTAATTCAGAGTCCTCACGACCCCAGCCTACAAAATCCTGGTTAAACCCGTTCACGGCAACAATATCCTTTCTAAAAAAACCCATATTGCAGCTCTTGATTCCGCTCAAACTCCTGGATTTAAGGGCGGGGAAAATGGGCAATCTAATCAGGTGGTGGGCATTAGAAAGACCACGCCGTATAAGGGCCTTTAGAAGTTTAAAGCTCGAGTTTGCGTCCACACACGAAAAATCGAGTGAAAGTCCTTTGCTCACCAGGACCCTTTTCCCTTGAAAAAAAAAGCCTTCTTCTGCCAAAACAAGATGATCTTGAATGAAACGACGGGGAGGGATGCAATCTCCATCGAGCAAAATAATATATTTTCCTGTTGCCGTCGCAATAGCCTTATTTCGAATCCGCGCCGCCCTGAATCCTTGATCTTCCTGCCTGATATGCTCAAGCTTAGAAGGAAAACCTCTCGAGCATTCGTAGATCTTCTTCAAGGTATCTGGGCCCGAACCGTCATCGGCGATGAGGACTTCGTCCGGCATGCGCGACTGTTCCCTTGTAGCCTCCAGGACCTTTCCCAACGCATCAGCTTTATTATAAGTCGTTATGATTAAAGATGTTTTCATGCGCTTTGACGATATCTGAATTTACGGATCGATATAAACTCTCTGGTTGCATAAAAAACGGGCATTGTGAGTAGTAAAAGACTTACGGAGCCTATGGATATAGGGTAAAATTGAGTTAGAAGCATAAATTACTACCCCGATCTAGGAGGCCACCGCAAGTGAAGTTCAAAAAAGCACAAATTCAAGCAAAAATCCACAAAATTCCTGCTATTCGGTTTGAAGATC
>CAZACO010000173.1:0-7608 GCA_964483185.1 uncultured Desulfobacteraceae bacterium | reverse complement strand
GGTAAATATTTTCGTGGTGCAGTAAGGAGAGACCTTCATCTGATTGATGATCTTCGGGTAGCCGACAAGAAAATTGATTGAAAGAATTCGAGTTATGATAGGCATTTTGTAGAGTTGATCCTCCGAAAAGGACTTTCAATATTTTTTTCTTTCTTTTCAGACACACCTTCCAGCCCGCAATCTAAGTATTTGGTTTTTTGTCGAAAACGATGTTTCATGTGTCCCGAACGGTTACATATCCCACATCTGTCATAAGAAATAGAGGCAACAGGAATGATTCAACAAGCACATATCATAGGGACAGGTTCATCAATGCCCGAAAGGATACTGTCAAATAAGGAACTTGAAAGCATAGTGGACACCACGGATGAATGGATTGTACGCCGCAGCGGCATTAAGGAGCGGCGTATTTCGTCAAACGGAAGAGATGAAAGCACCACCGATTTGGCCACCCAGGCCTCATTAAAGGCCCTGGAAATGGCAGAGATTTCTCCGGTTGATCTGGATATGATCGTGGTTGGCACGGTGACACCGGATCGGCAGTTTCCTTCTGCTGCGTGCATGGTTCAAAAGGCCCTGCATGCTGACAATGCCTTTGCATTTGATGTTTCAGCGGGATGTTCGGGGTTTTTGTATGCACTGACCATGGTAAATAACGCCATTCAATGCGGGATGTGTAAAACCGCACTGGTGATCGGTGTGGAGCGACTCTCCAGTATCGTAGACTGGCGAGACCGTGGCACATGCGTACTGTTGGCTGATGGCGCGGGAGCGGCAGTTGTCACCTCCAGAGAGAAGGAGGGCGGGATTCTATCGAGCCACCTAAGGTCGAATGGCAATTTCTGGGAATTTCTTTATTCTTCGGACGGAAATTCCTACACGCCGGATATCCTGCAAGGCCTGGACAAAAGGCCTTTTCACCTGAAGATGGACGGAAACCGGCTTTTCAAGCGGGCGATCGGCTGTATGACCGAAATTGCCGGGGAGGCGCTTCAGCAAAACGGCCTTACCATAAATGACCTTGCCCTTGTTGTCCCTCACCAGGCCAATATTCGGATCATTCAGGCCTTGGCAACCAACCTGCATATCCCGATGGAGAAGGTATATACGAACATCCACAGGTACGGAAACACCTCTTCTGCGACAATACCGATTGCCCTGGATGAAGCCAACAGGGAGGGCCGTTTGATAAAAGACACCCTAATGCTTCTGGTCAGCTTTGGGGCCGGCTTGACCTGGGGGGCTTCCATATTGAGCTGGTCCATTTAGTCGATTCCTCTGCCCTTTCTCGTCTTTCTTTTTTTTATCCTAACGCGGATAGCCGCAACCAAAAATTTATCACACAGAGACACAAAGCACACAAAGGGTTTTTTCTTTAAACCGCCAAAAAAATGTCCGTCTCTTTGTGTTCTTGGTGGCTTCGTGTGAGTCAAGAAGGATTTATCTTACAGAGCCACAAAGAGATTTTCTTGTTTTCAGTGACAGAAGACCAAGGAATAAGGTACTAAATGTTCCGAATCCAGCCAGCGCAACGCTATCGCAGAGGAAGGGGATTGACAAAGAGACTTCGGATAATATATAGAGTCACAAAGAATTTAGCGATGCCTCGCTTCCCCAAATTTGTCTATAACGTATCGGTTTGGGGCAAGGCCTGGCCAAACAGGGTAAAAATCATCAAGTTACAAATTGGACAATTCACGCATTAACAACAAATGGCTGGTAGCAAAGGAAGGGGTCCCCTTTATCGTTGTCAGCAGCGGGCTGACCATCCTCCTTGTCTGTCTCGGTCTCTTTTCCCTCTCGATGTTCGCAGGGGTTATCACTCTTTTCATCCTCTTCTTTTTCAGGGATCCTGAACGCAGGCAGGTCCCTGGTGATGATGCCGCGGTCCTGACACCTGCCGACGGCAGGATATTGGAGGTCATCCATCTGGAGGGGAACGACAACCCACTGGGGCAGGCGGCCATTAAGGTCAGCATATTTATGTCGATCTTCAACGTCCATGTAAACCGCGTCCCTATCGGGGGAACCATTGAGAAAATCACCTATCACCCTGGCAAATTCTTTTCCGCAAACCTGGATAAGGCGTCAAAACAAAACGAAAAGAACAAAATAACCTTAACAACTGCGGATTCTAAAAGGATCGCCTTTGTGCAGATTGCCGGTTTTATCGCAAGGCGAATCGCATGCTGGATCGAAAAAGGAGATTGTGTAAATACCGGCCAGCGATTCGGGCTCATCAGGTTTGGCTCCAGACTAGAGGTCTATCTTCCCGGAAACAGCAGAATTGCCATCCAGGTAAGGCAGCATGTCAAGGCAGGTAAAACCATCATAGGGTATCTGACATGACAACATCCGTCAAACAGGTGGTTAAGTCGCTGAGGCGGAAAAGAGTCCCGCCTGGCGCGATACAATGACGATCGGGGCCGGTTTTCAGGCCAACGGTACCAGATCAAAACAGAGGAACCACTTAACCACTTAACGAGATCTGCATGAAATCGAGGCGAAAAAAGCAATCCAGGAGAAACGGGAAAAGGGGGATCTACCTTCTCCCCAATCTGCTTACCTCGGCCAGCCTCTTTGGCGGCTTTTTTGCCATCATTGCCACCATACAAGGGAGGTATGAAACCGCTGCAATCGCCATTCTCATTTCATGTCTCTTTGACGGGCTTGACGGGAAGGTCGCACGGCTCACCCATTCCACCAGTCTGTTTGGCACAGAATACGATTCCTTATCGGATCTGATTACCTTTGGGGTTGCGCCAGGGATATTGGCCTTTCAATGGGCGCTGGAGCCGTTTGGACGATTAGGCTGGTTAGCCTGCTTTATGTATGTGATATGCGGCGCCCTCAGACTTGCTCAATTCAACGTGCAGAAGAACCGTGTCGAGGCCAACTTTTTTAAAGGGTTGCCGATCCCTGCAGCCGCCTGTTTTATCGCCTCACTGGTCCTCTTCACCACGGCCTTAGGGGGACTGCCCGACTCAAGGCATACGATGATCATTATACTGGTTTACGTTTTATCTTTTTTGATGGTGAGTTCCATCCGTTATCTAAGCTTCAAAGAATTTGAGATAAAAAAACAAAAGCCGTTTAATGTCTTGGTGGCCATTATTTTGGTCTTTATGGTGGTGGCCTACAAACCAAAGATCATACTTTTTTTCATCCTGACCATTTACATCTTGTCGGGCCCGGCCATTACCCTCTATCGCCTCCGGAAAAATCGAGCCATGGGGGGGTCCCTCTTGGAACAGACGCCCACGGTTCAAAAGGAGTAGGATGAGAATCACCGGCGGCCGATCAAAGGGCCGGATTCTCTCGAGCCCAAAGGGCCGACGCATCCGACCGACCGCTGATCGCGTCCGCGAAGCCATTTTCAATATTCTGGGCCAGGACCTATCGGGATATCATGTACTGGATCTCTTTTCAGGCACGGGGAGCCTCGGCCTGGAGGCCCTGAGCAGAAGGGCAGAATGTGTCGTTTTTATCGATAACCTGAGCGAATCTATTGACCTCATAAAAAAAAATGTTGCGCTGTGCGGATACCAGCGTTCAGGTATGATCCTGAGAAGGGACTTAACAAGGGGAATTCCCTGGGGACACGCCTTCTTGAAAAAGAATTTTGATCTTGTTTTCCTTGATCCACCTTATTCGAAAAATCCGGCTCCCCTTTTACTCGAAGAAATTTCTACCGGAGAAAGGCTCTCGGCCGTGGCAAGGGTCGTTATCGAAACAGGCAAAATGGCCAACCTGCCCATATTTTTTTCAGGTCTCGAAATGGTAGATGCCAGGGTATATGGAGATACGAAAATAAGTATATATGAATTGAGGAATTAGGGAATTAAGGAATTGAGGGATTTAGGAATTTGGAAATTGAGGGATCTCTCAATTCCTTAATTTTATTTTATCAACCCTTTAGCAGGAGTTGAACGAGGCTTAAAAATGTGTAAAAAAACCGCCATTTACCCTGGCTTTTTTGATCCCATCACCAATGGGCATCTGAGCATTGTATCACGGGGTCTGGACATATTTGACAACTTGATTATTGCCATTTTGAACAACCCGCAAAAGGCCCCCCTTTTTTCCATTGATGAAAGGATATCGATGATCAAGGAGGCCCTGAAAGGAAAATCGAATATTGAGGTAGATACTTTTGACGGGTTATTGGTCGACTATGTAGTCCAGAAGAAAGCAAACATCATTCTGAGGGGACTCCGGGCCCTGTCTGACTTTGAATATGAATTCCAGATGGCACTCATGAACCGAAAATTGAACCGTGATGTCCAGTCTGTATTCCTGATGACCGACTACAAATGGTTTTACATCAGCTCTACAATCATCAAGGAGGCAGCAAGTTTTGGGGGTGACGTGAGTGGTCTTGTTCCGAAATTCGTTAACAATAAATTGAAAGAAAAATTTTCACATGCAAAAAATGCTTGACACCACCGTCAGCAGGAGTGTATTTTTCTCTGAAAATGTGAGACTTACGTGGTTTTCACCCTATGGTATGGATGAGGAGGATCAAAGGTGGCCCTGACCAAAGAAAAAATTATTGATAGCATTTATCATCAGGTCGGACTGAGCAAAAGCCAATCCCGAACGGTAGCGGAAGGACTTCTAGAAGTCATTAAAGCAACTTTAGAAAATGGGGAAAACCTCCTGATCAGCGGTTTCGGTAAATTTGTGGTAAAAGAGAAGTCCGCGAGGAGGGGTAGAAATCCTCAGACCACTGAAGATCTCCAGTTGAGAGCAAGGCGAGTGGTTGTCTTTAAGACATCCGGCGTTCTTCGCGATAAGATAAATAAGAAATCAAAAAGATAACCGATTCACGAGCTAAAGGGTTCATAGGTTCAGGGTTCACCGGCAACCGACAGCCGCCTCTGTAAAGAAATATCCGGAACGAAACACCTATCTGAGTATCTCCAATATCTCGTGCAGATCTCCCTTTATCTCCTTAACAAAGAGGTGTGAATCAGGTGGTTCTTTGGTCTTTTCCCTTTTCAGACGCAGCTTGGCCCCCTCAATGGTCATTCTTTCCTCATAGAGGAGTCGCTTTATCTCAAGAAGTGTCTCTAAATCCTTTCTCTGGTAGGTCCTCTGCCTGGAGTCAGCCCTTCTGGGTCTTAGTTGGGGAAATTCGTTCTCCCAGTACCTCAAGACATAGGGCTCAACACCCACGATACGACTGGCCTCCCCAATACGAAAATACCGTCTGTTCTCAGGAATCTGGACCATTGTTTCAGCCCTCCCTTAATCTTCCCCCTGTCTCTTCTCTGATCTTATCAATAATAGCCCCGTGCAAACGGTTTATTCTTTCTCCTGCAAGGGTTTCATGCGCCGACCTGTAGGATATCCTGAACGCTATGGCCTTCTCTGAAGGATCGACCCTCTCTCCCTCGTAAAGATCGAAGATCTGAACAGACTCCAACAGATCGCCCCCTTCTTTTTTTATGATCTCAATAAGTTTAGCGCTCTCTATCCGCCGCTCCACGACAAGGGAGATATCTCTGAAGACAGCGGGAAACTTATGAAAGGGACGAAATTCTCTTACGCCCGCAAGTTGCGTCATGACCAGCTCAACATCAAGTTCAAAAAGATATGCCTCTTCACCTTCCAGATCATATGCCGCCATCACACTCGATGAGACCTTCCCTGCCTGCCCGATGAGCCTGTCTGAACAGTATATCCCGGATGAAACCCCTCTGTCATATCCTGCGAAGCCATTCTCTCTTTTGAATCGTACCTCCTCAAGACCTATCGCCTTTAAAAGCGCCTCCACCGCCCCTTTCATGTCGTAGAAATCGCAAGGTCTCGCATCAGCATACCACGACTTCACCTGGTATAGACCGGTCATTACGGCAGCCAGATAGGTCTTTTCAACAGGTAGTTGATCTTTCTTGTTCCGAATAAATGTTTTACCCCATTCGAAGAGTTTCAAATCCCTCGCCTCATGAAGCATATTGGTCTTAACCGCAGCCATGAGCCCTGGAATCAGAGACGTCCGCAACACAGACTGATCAACCGTCAGCGGGTTCAAGAGGGTGATAAACGACCTCAGATCGCTTTCCTTCCCTGCGCCGAGCATATCAGCAGAGTCAGGAGAGATAAAGCTGTAGGTAATGATTTCAGCAAAGCCGAGACCTGTCATGATGGATCGTATCTGGTCCCTGAGAAAAAGCCCTGGCGCGTCCCCCTCCTCTGAAGGTCTGACACTCGGATAGGTGATCGGTATCTGGTCGAAACCGTATAGCCTCGCCACCTCTTCAATCAGGTCCACTTCCCGGGTGATATCTACCCTGAATGACGGCGGTTTGACAATCACGTCCTTATCATCAACATCATCGACCTCCATCTCAAGGGCCCCTAAATACCCTTTCATGGCCTCCATTGATAGAGAGGTGCCCAGGATGCGGTTTGTTTGATCTCTCCGGAAATGAATAACAGGGGAATCCATCGGTTTCGGGTAATTATCCATGAGACCCTTTGCTATCTTTCCCCCTGACAATCGGCACATGAGAGAAAGAGCGCGCTTCAGGGCAGCAATAACCCCACCCATGTCATCGCCTCTTTCAAAACGATAGGAGGCCTCCGTCGACAGCCCCAAACGCTTGGAGCCCCTTCGTATAGTCACGGGATCAAAAAAAGCGCTTTCTACCAGGACATTCTCAGTTCCGGCGAAGATCTCCGAATTAAGCCCGCCCATAATCCCGGCCAGGGCCACGGCCCGCTCCCCATCGCATATCATGAGGTTTTCATGATCCATTCTCCGGGTCTCCCCGTCTAAGGTCGTAAAGACCTCACCCTCTTCTGCCCGCCTGACCACAATCCGGTTCTCTCTCAAACGATCATAATCAAAGGCATGAAGCGGCTGACCCATCTCTAACATCACATAGTTGCTCACATCGACCAGATTGCTGATGCTCCTGACCCCGGACTGATACAGACGGTATCTCATCCAGAAGGGAGACGGCCCCAAGTTAACACCCTGAATAATGCCGGCAGCGTAACGGGGACACCCATCAGGGTCCATAATCGTGACGCTCGTGAGATCTTCAATCGGAGGCCCGCTCTCATCCACCTTGATTTCCGGCTTCCTGAGAATCTTCCCGGTAGCCGCCGAAATCTCCCTCGCTATTCCTAATACGTTGGCACAATCAGGCCGGTTTGGCGTAATGGCTAAATCAAAGACCCAGTCAGGAAACGGGAGGGCCGAAGACAACCTGGCCCCTGGAATGAGACCCGGGCCGAGAATCATGATGCCGTCATGGTCATCCGTGAGCCCCATTTCATCTTCGGCCAAGAGCATCCCTTGCGAGACCTCCCCCCGGATGCGGGTTTCCTTCATCACTGTGCCGTCCGGGAGTCTGCCCCCGGGCAGGACCAGTGGTGCCAGGACGCCCTCGACCACATTGGGGGCGCCGCAGACCACAGCCGCTCTTTCCTGACCGGCATCTACTGTGCAGATAGAGAGACGGTCCGCTTTGGGATGGGGCTTCACGTTCACAATCCGAGCCACGATGATGTCATCGAGGGATTGACCGACCGCCTCCATCCCTTCCACTTCCAGGCCCGTCATGGTCAGAAGATGCCCCAGATCTTCGGACGACA
>CAZACO010000172.1:0-7666 GCA_964483185.1 uncultured Desulfobacteraceae bacterium | reverse complement strand
ACTGAGGTATTGGAGTTCTTTGAGGTCGAAGAAAGCTTCCTAAAGAATTTAGAAGAAGAGGAAATCGTGTGCCCCACCTGCAACGCAGGACTCTCGACCAGACAGTTTGATACTCACGAACTGGAAAAGCTGCGGCTTGCAAAAATCCTGATGGAGGAGATGGAAGTCAATCTGTCGGGCGTCGAAGTCATCCTCCAGATGAGACGGAACATAATTGAAATGAGGAGACAGTTTGACGCCATTCTGGAGGACCTTGCCAGAGAACTCAAGGAAAGTGTGAGAAGAGATCTGCCCATTGATTAGTTGAGTTGTCGCGTCGTTTTTTCTGCTCGACGACTCAACCATTCAAATTCTGATGCCGCTTCTCACATCCTTTTTATAAAGCCCATCCATCTTCATGACCGCCTCGAGGATCTCTTTGTCATCTGTCTTGGGCACCTTAACAACCAGCCTGACCATAAGGTTGCCCCGCTGCTTGGTCTTGACGTTAATAGCCCCCTTTCCTTTCAGTCTGAGGGTCTGACCGCTCTGGCTGCCCGGCGGCACCTTTACCTTTACCTGCCCGTCAATGGTAGGAATAGGAATGGTCCCGCCGGCCATGGCCTCCCCTACCGTCACAGGTACTTCCATGAGAAGGTCATCTCCTTCCCTTTTCAGAAATGGATGTGGTTTCAAATGAATGATCAGGTAAAGATCCCCCGGTTGGCCCCCATTGAGGCCCGGCTCGCCTTTGCCTGTTACGCGGACCTTGGAGCCCTCCCTAACGCCTTGCGGGATGACCACCCTGATCTTTTCCGTGCCAAGGACCTGCCCGCTCCCCCGGCATTGTGAGCAGGATTTTCCCGTTTGACCGTGTCCGCCGCAATGGGGACAGGGTTTGGTAAAGTGCATGGGGCCCTCTGCCACCTCCTGCCGGCCTGAACCTCCACAGTACGAGCAGGTAGTTATCGTCGAATTCGGATCGGTCCCGCTACCCTGGCACGCGGGACAAACCTTTACCTTTTGCATCGCCAGCTCGGTTTCAAACCCTTTTAGGGCAGAGACCAGATCAATGGTCATGTCGTGCTGGATATCCCTGCCTTTGGCTGACATAGAAGATCTGAAGCCACCCCGGCCCGTGCCGGAGCCAAACAGATCCCCAAAGATATCCTCGTAGCTCTGATACCGGCCAGACCCTTCTCCACCGGGGGCCCTCCCGGCTTGCTGAAAAGAATCCCACTTTGAATACTCCCTCGCTTTTTCAGTGTCAAATCCGGCCCGGAGTCCTTCTTCCCCGAATTCGTCATACAACTTCCTCTTTTCTTTATTGCCGAGGCAGTCATAGGCCCGCGAGATCTCCTTGAATTTCTGCTCCGCTTCCTTGTTTCCCGGGTTGATGTCAGGATGCCATTTCCTGGCCAATTTGCGATATGCCTTTTTTATCTTTTCCTGAGAGGTGTCTTTGGAAACACCCAGGGTCTTGTAGAAATCTTCAGCCATAAACGATACCACCTTGAATGATTGTGCATTGACTTCGGAAAGGATATCGCAGCCAAGAGGCAATTGTCAAATCCTTAACCGCCTTGGCTTTTTGGCTGTGGCAGAAAAAATGAAAAATTTGCCAGGGCCCCGGTTTTTTTGTTTGATTTCTATTTTAAATTAATATAGAATAGTCTTTATATAAATGGATTCGGTTAACTTTGCGGCAAGTATCCTTGAAGGATTCCTGGTGCCTGTATTCCTGGTTTCCCCGTAGTGTCGACACGGCTGTATGGTTGTTGGCCGATCCGCTCAGCACGGCAGCTTGGTAAAATGACGACAAAGAAAGACGGGTTAAAAACACGAAACCCTGAGACACCGATTCTTTTTGTTGATGATGATCCGATAGCTCATCAGATCGTTCGCCATCATCTAAAGAACTGGCAACTGGAGTTTGTCTACTCGGCAAGGGATGCCCTGGATGCGTTGGAAAGAGAGAATTTTGTGATCGTAATCACAGACCTCATGATGCCGGAGATGGATGGAATAGACCTTCTGCATGAGATAAAAGCGAGGTACAGCAACCGTGTTCAGGTGATTGTGGTAACTGTTTCGGATCAGTTAGATAATCTTATCAAGGCCCTTGACGGAGGAGCGAGCGATTTTCTGTTAAAGCCTCTCAAAAAAGAAGATCTTGAAGAGGTTCTGGAACATACCCTGTTAAGGATTAACCGCTGGAACCGGACGATGAACCTGTTGCTAACCAAAAAAAACGACACCTAAAGAGCAAAATCCGAGTACGATTTGAGCCCGCAGAGGGGCGTGGCCTTTTTGACCGCCTTGATGACGGCCTGTTCCATTGTTCTTGCGGCCAACAGTCCGGCCACGCTCACGTCTGTGTCAACCTTCCCGGTTGCAACGGCAAAAATGGTATCGCCGTCAAACATGGAATGTGCCGGTCTCATGGTTCTTCCGTATCCATTATGCGCCATCGAGGCGACCTTGTTGGCTGCCGATTTTGTGAGCCTTGCGTTTGTGACGATAATGCCGATAGTGGTATTCCCGCCAAACGCCATCTTCCGGCCGGCAAACTGTTGGATCATGATTTCTTCGGTGCTCAAACATCCCTCCTGGTTTTCATCCAGGACCCCTGCCAGTGTTTTTCCATTTTTTGGGTCTATCACATCACCCAGGCAGTTTACCGCTACGATTGCCCCTATTTTAAGATCACCTGTTTGAAGACAATAGGTGCCCAACCCGCTTTTCATGCATCTTTCCATCCCAAGGATCTTGCCGACAGTGGCACCGGTGCCCGCGCCCACGCTCCCCTCTGCACATTCGAGGTCATTCGCATTCAGGCAGGCCAGATAACCCATTTCCTTATCAGGTCTTACACGATGGTCACCAATGGTCAAGTCAAACAAGACCGCCCCGCAGACGATCGGAATCTTTGTTACAAAAGCATCAAAACCGATCCCTTTCTCTTCCATAAATTGCATCACACCCGATGCAGCATCGAGGCCGAAGGAACTGCCACCGGACAGCAAGACCGCATGGATCTGTTCGACAAGGTTGACCGGATCCAGAAGATCGGTTTCTCTTGTCCCCGGTGCCCCGCCTCGGACATCGACACCCGCTGTGAGCCCTTGTTCGCCGATGACCACAGTACATCCGGTGGCTGCGTCCACATCCTGTGCGTGACCGACCTTAATCCCTTCAATATCCGTGATCGGAATCTCTTTCATGCGACTTCCCAGGACGAGGATTGCTGATTGTCGATTGTCCAATGCCCAACGTCCAATACCGGTAACGGGTAACCGATACCCCGCATTAACTTCTCCTCAACAACTCTTCCGCATGGGCCACTGCCCGTGAGGTGATTTCACGTCCGCCCAAAAGCCTCGCAATCTCCTGAACCCTCGCCTCCGGGCTCAACCCCGAAATAGACGCCTCGGTCCGGCCGTCAGTGATCTCTTTTCTGACTAAAAAATGCGTCTCTCCCTGACAGGCGATTTGAGGGAGGTGGGTGATGCACACGATCTGATGGTATGCAGCCAAAGAGGCAATCTTTTCTCCCACCACCTCTGCCGTAGCCCCGCTGACCCCGGAATCGACCTCGTCAAAAACAACGGTTTCCACAGAAGCCGTCCTTGAAAGGATGGTTCTTATTGCTAGCATGATTCTCGAGAGTTCTCCTCCTGAAGCTATTTTTGAGAGAGGCCTTAAGGCCTCGCCCGGGTTTGGAGAAATCATGAATTCAACCCGGTCCAGGCCATCGGGCCGCACATCCTTGATGCCGGTTTCCGCCGGATCTCCTTCACCAACGGGGAGATCCTCAAATCTCACCTTGAATAGGGTTTCTTTCATATGAAGCTGGCGGAGTTCCTTCTCTACGGCCACCCTGAAATCATTTGCACCTTTTCGTCTCTTCCGGGAAAGCGTCCCCGCCCTTTGCATGAGTTCCGATTGCACCTCCTGCCATTTTTTTTTCAGGGCACCAAGGCTTTCGATCTTTCCTTCCAGGTCGAACATCTTTGAGGCCAGTTCATCTTTAAGCCCGAGGACATCTTCAAGCGTTCCGCCATATTTTCGTTTGAGCGTATTTAGCAGATCAAGCCTTTCTACAACCCGTTCCAGCCGCTGAGGATCCACCTGAATCGATTTTTGAAAATCCCGGAGTGCGAAAGAAACATCTTCTATCTGCGTTTCAATCTCGGCCAGCGACGCTTTTATGGGACCTAGTTCACCGGCGATTTCCGCTCCCTTTTCCAACCTCTTTGTACAGACGGCCACGGATGAAAGGACAGAATCATCTTTCTCGTATAGCGTCTGGTATCCGTTTGAGGCAATCTCCAACAAATCCTCTGCATGCTGAAGGCGCCGTTTTTCCCCTTCTAAGAGTTCGTCTTCTCCCGGGACGGGATGGGCCATTTCAATTTCCCGGATCTGGAACAGGGTCAACTCTTCCCTTTCCTTTTGCGCCGCGATCTCCTGTTCTATGGCCTTGATCTCCTCTCTTAATGACTGATATTCGTCGAATAACTTACCTACGCCAGCGCGAGCATCTTCAAGGCCGCTGAAATCATCTAAGAGATACAGATGATTATCCGGCCTCAAAAGGAGTTGATGCTCATACTGGCCTGAAACGCTGATCAGCCTCGGGCCTAAGCGGGCCAATATCTGGAGGGTGGCCAAAGAGCCATTAATAAAAACCTTATTTCGGCCTTCGCGAGATATGATTCTCTTTATCAGTAATTCGCCGTCAAAAAATATGCCCGCCTCCCCCAGCACCTCACTCAGGCCCGGGGCGTCGGGTAATGCAAAGAGTCCCTCCACCACGGCCTCGTCGCATCCTGTCCGGATAAGATCGGCCGAAGACCTCCCTCCGAGAATCAGATTGATGGCGTTGATGATAATCGATTTCCCTGCGCCGGTTTCACCAGAGAGGATATTGAGACCCTTTCTCAAGGACAGATCCAGATGTTTAATGATAGCGAAATCGGTGATGATGAGTTGAGCAAGCATAATGACGCTGAACCCCTGAACCTTTGAGACCTCTGCAAAACGCCCCCTTTTGGCCAATCTCCGCGTCAGGCTCAGATTTCAATCCTCGAAATATTCAATCCCGCTGAAGCGGGATTCCTGTGGTTGAAATTCTCGCCTTCCCCTCCGGGGCGTAGGCCCCTCTGGGCCGGAGGCTTGATCTTGTCAAAAATTGAACATTTTTCAAAGGTCTCCCTTTCTTTCAAGTTTCAAACGGTTTCCAAAGATCACTCACGGCCATAAACTTATGGCCTCTGTCTCACCTATCAGCCCCGATCATCCACTCTACCCACTCTGACTGCGCCATCGAGTACCCGCTTGGTCTTTATTCTGAGACACACAGATTCCTGGTTTTCCATCAGTCGGTATTCAACCACTGCTTCGCACGGCACCAACAGATCACATAATGAGATGCTGTTTCCATCCACGTCTAAAATCGTGGTCGATTTGCCTACCCTGTAGTGTTGCCCACCAATGACAATTCCGCCGTCGCCCTTGCTCTTAATGGTGACTGTCTTGGACACGACGGTCTGGTCACCCGGATCCTGGGCAAAACAGGCGGAATATGCCGATAAGAAAAAAACTGACACCAGAAAAAAGATCAAGGTTAACCGCTTTCCAAAAAAAAGACTGCGAAATCTGATCACAATGACCCCCTTGATTAAGGACACACTTTTCAAACCTGTTTCCAGGTAACCCTTAAGATTTCCTCGTATGTGGTCGTCCCCTCTAAAAGCTTCCTGACAGCGTTCTGTCTCAGGGTAACCATCCCCTCTTTTAATGCCGCGGAAAGGAGCTTTTCCGTGTCAGGTTCGGATTGCGTGAGCCTCCTGATACGTTCAGTAATGGGGAGCACCTCATAAATTCCGATTCTGCCTAAATATCCGGTGCCGCGACACCGGAGGCAGCCCCTCCCGCGAAAGAGTTTCAGCATGCCCTCGCTGCCAGCATCCAGACCCATGGATCTCAACTCCTCAGAGTTTATTTCAAACGGTTCCTTGCAATGGACACAAATTCTCCGGACGAGACGCTGCGCAACCACTCCGATCAAGGTGGCCCGGATCAGGTAAGGGGGTATCCCCAGATCGAGGAGCCTTGTAATTGCGGAAAGGGCATCATTGGTGTGGAGGGTGGACAGGACCAGATGCCCGGTCAGTGCAGCTTGTATGGCATTTTCTGCGGTCGCGAGGTCTCTCATTTCACCGATCATTATGATATCCGGGTCCTGTCTGAGGATATTCTTCAAAATCGAGGCAAAGGTTACGCCTACGGCTGCCTGAACCCCGATCTGGTTGAAGTCCTCATGCACCATTTCTACGGGGTCCTCAACCGTGGTGATATTAATTTCGGGTGTTGAGAGTCTTCGAAGCGTGGAGTAAAGGGTCGTCGATTTGCCACTACCTGTCGGACCACAGACAACTACCATACCGTGAGGCATACCGATAAACTGCCGGTATGTTTCCAGGTCGTTAGCCGTAAACCCGAGACTCCCCAAGTCCTGAAAGAGAACTTCCGGGTCCATGATCCTCATGACCACCTTTTCTCCAAAGGCGACGGGAACCGTGGACACCCTTATTTCCGTCTCCACGCCTCCCTTATCCGTCTTGATTCTACCGTCCTGGGGCTTTCTCTTTTCAGAGATGTCTAATCTGGAGAGACTTTTTATTCGGCTGACAATAGCCGAGTGGACCTTCTTGGGAAGATCATAAATCTTATGCAAGACCCCGTCGACCCGGATCCTTACCGAGCTCACGTCACGTTTGGGCTCAATGTGGATGTCGCTCGCCCGCTGGTCAAAGGCATAGCTCAGAATATGATTGACGGCATTGACGATGTGCTGGTCATTAGAGGGGAGTTCGTCAGCAGATGTTAACCGCACATACTGCTCCAGATTGCCCAAATCAACTGAAGGTCCGGCAAACTCATTCTCAGCCGCAGTAATGGATCGCTTAAAGCCGAAAAATTCATCTAACACCTTAATGATATCGGGTTTGGAGCTGAATACGGGTTTGACCTTCATACGGGTCACCCGTGAGATGTCTTCCAGGATTTCCACATTCAGGGGATTCGCAGTTGCCACGATCAGGCAACCGCCCTTGACAGAGATAGGGAGCGCCAAATGTTCCAGGGCAAAGGTATGGGGGATGGTGGTGGTAACAAGGTTCAGGTCCAGATCCAGAGGATCGATTTTTTTGTAAGGGATTTTCCACTCGTCGGCAAGAAACTGGCAGATGGTATCCTCATCCAGTACCTTTTCAGGCTCGTCATGCCTGGCCATTTTAAGTGCAGCAATAACGTCAATGATCGTTATGGGGCTCTCCGCCCTGATGATCGAGGAAGGGGAGGCCCCTCTTCGTCTTTCGAGCTTTTTCTGAAGGGTGCCTTTTTTTTTCAGGATGTCGTTTTTCTGATCGGCAGATATGAGACCCTTTCCCAAGAGGATCCGGCAGACACTCTCCGGAGAAAATGCATTATCCATATTCGTTTTCATTTCACGTAAACCCTTTCCAACCTGGATGCTGGCGCAAAAAAGAGCTGATCTAACAGCGAACAAATCATAACATCTTCCCAAGAAGCCTGTCAAAACAAAATCCGAAGTGTGCCTGTAATTTCAGAGTCTTGACGTGATCGTACCCGCCAGAATCATCTCAGGCAGCCAAACCGG